>JAFULT010000094.1 GCA_017483145.1 Oscillospiraceae bacterium
GAGATATTTTGTGCGCAACACACTTATTTCCGTGGCGTACAAAATTCACACACAGAAACTGATGCAGGTTTATGATGTGGAAGAAACAGAATAAAAAACAGCCCTTTGCCATAGACAAGGGGATTGTTTTTTTATTCAATAAAACCGCCCACACCGAATGCACCCGGGCCAGAATGTGTGGATATTACACAGCCGGTTGGCACCCATACAAAATCTTTATAGCCAAAATGTGCTGCAACTTTTTCCAGCTCCGCTTTTGTTTTTACCGGCAGTCCTTCAGAATAAACCATAAAGAAAGAATCTTTTTCCAGCTTTGTTGCTGCAAGATACTCTTCAAGGAATTTTACAAACACCTTTTCGTTTGACCCGCGGTATTTTTTGGCCCCCACCAGCTTACCGTCGACTATTTCTATCAGCGGCTTTATTCCCAGCACAGATGCAGCAAGATAGGCGGCATTTGACACTCGTCCGCCGGCTTTGAGATACTCCAGATTACCCGGAAAAAAGCAAAAACGGCATTTGTCTATCAGTTTTTCAGCTGTTTCTTGCAGCTGATGCGGTGTGGCTGACGGATTTTCTTTTATAAACTGCGCCATCTTCATTACAATTGCTCTCTGACCGGCTGATACATTTCTGGTGTCAATATGGATTATGTTGTCATAATCTTCAGCCGCCAGCAATGCATTGTGGAAAGAAGCGGTTGTAACAGCTGAATAGCCAAGGTGCAGGATGTGTGCATCAGGTGTTTCAGTCAATATTTCTTCAAATATATTCCGGTACTCATATGGATTGGTTGCACTGGTTTTAGGCAGCTGTTTTGTGCGGTTATAGTATTCAAAAATTTTGCATACAGGAAAACTGCCATCATCAAGACATGCATCATCAAAAGTAACATGCATAGGTACAATCCTTATATCATTATTTTCAACATCGCTTTTCAGCAGATCAGCGCCGCTTTCTGCAACAATATATGTTTTTATCATAAATACCCCGGTTGTAGTACAAGATACAGTAATTATTGACGGGGTAATGATATATATACAAAAAGCAGAGCCATATGGCTCTGCTTTATAGTTTTTATTTAGAAATCAAACCATTCGCCGTTCAGCAGGTCTCTTGCATCTCTTGTAAGAGGGATAAGGTCAGAAGAATCAGCCAGTTCAATATCAAATTTTCTGTTCAGTGCTGCAAAATGCTGCAGACCGAACGCCATTTTGTTCAGATAGGAGAATACACCAACTGCACCTGTAGGGAAGTTGTCTGCTTCTTTGCCATAGATATAACGCAGGTCAGCCAGGTCAGCAAAAATTTCCTGTACTGTGTTGCCATACTGTTTATATCTTGCAGGAACATCACCGGCTTTTATCATATCGCCGATTTTTTTACCGCTCATAGCAGCTGCCATAGCTGCACGGCACAGACCGATAGCTGTTACATGACCGTCACCAAGTGCAATAGCTTTGTATGCCTGGTCTTCAGTTGCAATGCCGCCTGTGATTGTAATTGCAGGCATTTCCAGACCTTCGTCTTCCAGTTTGTTTACAATATCAGCTACAGCCACTTCCATACATACTGTTGGATATGCCCATTCGTTCATCATTTTGTTTGGACTGTAACCGCTGCCGCCGCCTGCACCGTCAAATGTTACCATATCAACGCCTGCCATTGCAGCGATTCTCAATACAGTTTCCAGGTCTTTAGGGTCATAGCCTGCCATTTTGAAGTAAACGTTTTTCAGCCCCATTTCTTTCAGTTCCTTAACACGTTTTACCATAAATTTGGTATCCCACAGGGGCAGTCTGTCATAGGCATAGAAGTTAGGGCAGCAGCCTTCTTCGAATTTCTTTTTCATTTCCGGTGTTGATGGGTCAGGTCTTACAATCAGACCGCTGGCCTGTTTTTTCAATGCTTCTTCATAGCCACCCTTGCAGATTCTTGCAGGCTGTACACCTTTTGCACTCTGGCCGAATTTGAATTCAATAGCCTGGCAACCGTGATTTTTGATAGCATATTCAGGCAGACCCTGCATATCATCTTCCACATTGCACTGCAGGATAATCTGACCATAGCCACGGTAATATTTGTTGAATGCATCAAACATTTCGCCCAGCATTTCAAATTTTGTGATTTTGCCGTCTGTATATTCCAGATTTGGGTCTTTGCTTGGGCAGCCTTCGCCGATTACAGCGCATACACCGGCCATGGCAGCACCTGCAAAATAATCTTTCCAGTTCAGCTTGATAACTGCAGGCAGCATAAATGGCAGTGCAATTTTTACTTCGTTGTCTCTGCCGTATCTGCGTTCCAGTTTTACATTGTATATTGTAGCGTCTTCATAGTTTGGTCTTACACCGTGTGTACCGAAGCAATGACCATTGATATTGAAATGTGAATAGTCAATAGGGTAGTCCTTTTCGCTGGCAACCTGGTTTGCGCCTGTATTTGTCGGGTAAACAGTCTGGCTGCCTCTTACAGCGGCCAATCCCAGTTCACAGGTGCCCAGACAGTCTTCTGTACAGAAAGAACACATACCGGAACAGGAAACAATATTGCTTCTGTTTTTTGTATCATTAAAATTTGATGTCAGTTTTGGTGAATAACTCATAATAATTCTCCTCAGATAGATATTAAGTTTATTATATAACTATACCACTTTTAATTCAATCTCAAAAATTAATATTTGTATAATTGTTTTATCTATAGTATAATAAATAAGTTAATGTATTATCATAATCTAGGAAAGAGAGTAATAAATGCTTACAATAAAAGATTTAACCCATGAATTTGATGGGCAAACCTTATTCAAAGATGTTAACCTTACTTTTACACAGGGCAACTGTTACGGCATTATCGGTGCAAACGGTGCAGGTAAAAGTACTTTGCTTAAATTTATCGCAGGTCTGAGAGAACCGACAAAAGGCGAAATATTCCTTGATAAAAACGCCCGTATGTCCGTTCTTGAACAGGACCACATCAAATATGATGAATACTATGTGCTGGAAACAGTAATTATGGGCAACCCTCGTCTTTATGAAATCATGAAAGAAAAAGACGAACTGTATGCA
>JAFULT010000095.1 GCA_017483145.1 Oscillospiraceae bacterium
GTTATGGGTATTTCTTCCACATCTTTGGGCAAGACTTTCAATCTGACAGGGGTAAACCAGGCAAATCTGATTATACCGT
Organism: Oscillospiraceae bacterium; assembly: GCA_017483145.1. Classification (GTDB taxonomy): domain Bacteria; phylum Bacillota; class Clostridia; order Oscillospirales; family Ruminococcaceae; genus RGIG3102. Next base: position 80 of record JAFULT010000095.1, read on the forward strand.
CTGAAAAACTGCGTGAAAAATATTCAAAACAGAAGGATATTGACCATTTTGGCAGTATTGACCCGTTTTTCTACACCACACTGCGCGCAGCCTATACACAGCAAGGCTATGACTGGGTACAGCAGATGAACGCACACACCAGAGAGATGTACACCCTGCTGACAGAGGCGCTGCAGGAAATGCCGCTGATTACAGCAAGTCCGCTGGAAGCCACATTTGTGGCATGGCTGGACTGCCGCAGGCTGAATCTGACTGATAAGGAACTTGAACATTTCTTTATGGAGGATGCCCTGCTGTGGGCTGACTGGGGAGAAGAATACGGCCCGGGCGGCAGTGGCTTTGTGCGAATGAACATAGCCACAACAAGGGAAAGGCTGACCACAGCACTGGATAATCTGCAAAAAGCATATAAAGCAAGATTCTGATATAAAAGGAGAAATTATGAAAAAGATTATAGCAATAAACGCAAGCCCACGCGGCAACTGGAACACAGCCACACTGGTAAAGGAAGCTGCAAAAGGTGCAGAAAACAACGGAGCTGAAATAAAATATTATGACCTGTACAAACTGGAAAAGTTTACAGGCTGTATTTCCTGCTTTGGCTGCAAGCTGCCTGCAAATCTTGGGAAATGCATCTGCAAGGACGGTCTGAGCGAAGTGCTGGAAGAAATCAGAACAGCTGACGGACTGATTATAGGCTCTCCTAATTATCTGGGCGATGTGACAGCCGGTTTCCGTGCCCTGTATGAAAGACTGATTTTTCAGTATATTTCCTACAAAAAGGAAACACCAAATTACAGCCGGAGAAAAATTCCTGTGCTGTTTGTGATGACAAGCAACGCCGATGAAAGTTTTTATGACAGAATCGGCTACACAGCAACATTGGAAAAATACAAGGGCAATTTTGATAATTTTGTAGGCCCGACAAAGGTAATGGTATGCGGCAACACCTGGCAGGTAAACGACTATGACCGCTACAACTGGACAATGTTTGATGTGAATGCAAAGAAAGAACGCAGGGAAACAGTTTTCCCGGCTGAAAAAGAAAACGCATACAATCTTGGTGTGCAGATGGCTGAAGGCCATTGGGAATAAGAATAACCATTATAAATTTACGGAGAAATTAAATGCAAAGATTCCTCCGCCTGTGGCGTTCGGAATGACACCAGGAAGATGTCCGGAATAACCAAAAATAAAACAGCAGGTATTGTATGCCTGCTGTTTTTATTCGTCCTGTCTGAAAACAGTCAGATTTTCTTCTGCCCCCATATACATTTCTTCGGTTTTCTGCTGTATTGCCTGCAGTTGCTCTATAACCTTTGTCACTTCCCTGAACAGGGCAAAATACATTTCCTTATAATCCGGCATAGCTTTTCTCTTTTCTGAATATATTTTAGATATATTTTATATCTATAATTCACATTGTAACATATTGCAACCATAAAATAAATATATAATATATTTATATAGAGGTGGTTTTATGGCTATAAAAAGTCTTTCAATAAGAATCGATGAAGAACAATTGCATAAACTTCACATTGTGGCAGATTATGAAGGACGTTCCGCCAACAGCCAGATTCTGATTCTTATACGCGACTGTATAAAAGAATATGAGTCAGAACACGGAAAAATTGAAATCAAAAAATAATATATGCAAACAAAAAGGCATTGGAATTATCCAATGCCTTTTTTATTTTAATTTTCTGTTTTAACCCGCAGACGCACAAGTTCACGTTTTATTCTGATTTTTGCACGGGCGATTTCTTTTTCGCCTGTGGCATTTTTCAGTTCTTCCTTGCGTCTTTCCAGTTCGCTCTGGGCGCGTTCCAGGTCGATATCTTCTTTCCATTCAAATGTGGCAGCCAGCACCTGAACATTGTTTTTTGCAACATTCAGCAAACCGCGGTTACAGGCGGCGATGCGTTTTTCACCGTTGATTACCACTGTGCATCTGCCGATGTCAAGGGCTGTAACTGTGTTTGAATGGTTTGGCCAGATAGAAACATCACCGGTGACTGTGCGCAGTGTGATAGCTTCTGCCTCGCCTTCGTAATGAACGCCATAAGGTGAAAATATTTTAAGGTTGAATGTTGCCATTAACTATTCCCCCTTTTTAGCTCTTTCAATTACGTCCTCGATAGTACCTGCGAAAAGGAATGCTGATTCAGGCAGATTGTCGTGTTTGCCTTCCAGAATTTCCTTGAATGAACGGATAGTGTCAGCCAGCGGAACATATTTGCCCTGCATACCTGTAAACTGTTCAGCAACAGAGAATGGCTGGGAAAGGAAACGCTGGATTTTTCTTGCACGGTTAACTGTCATCTTATCTTCTTCTGAAAGTTCATCCATACCCATAATTGCGATGATGTCCTGCAGTTCCTTATATCTCTGCAGAATGTTCTGTACACCACGGGCAACATTGTAGTGTTCTTCACCAACAATAGCAGGTGTGAGAACGCGGGAAGTGGAGTCAAGAGGGTCAACCGCAGGGTAGATACCCAGGGAAGCAATGCTTCTGGACAGTGTTGTTGTGGCGTCCAGATGAGCAAATGTTGTGGCAGGTGCAGGGTCAGTAAGGTCATCGGCAGGCACATAAACAGCCTGGATGGATGTGATGGAACCTTTCTTTGTAGATGTGATTCTTTCCTGCAGTGCACCCATTTCTGTGGCAAGTGTAGGCTGGTAACCTACAGCTGAAGGCATACGGCCCAGCAGGGCTGAAACTTCACTGCCTGCCTGTGTGAAACGGAAAATATTGTCGATAAACAGCAGAACGTCCTGGTTTTCTTCATCACGGAAGTATTCTGCCATTGTAAGTGCTGACAGTGCAACACGCATACGTGCTCCAGGTGGTTCGTTCATCTGGCCGTATACAAGTGCAGTTTTGTTGATAACTCCACTGTCAATCATTTCGTTATAAAGGTCGTTGCCTTCACGTGTTCTTTCACCAACACCGGCAAAAACGGAAATACCACCGTGTTCGTTGGCAACGTTGGAAATAAGTTCCTGGATAAGAACGGTTTTGCCTACACCGGCACCGCCGAACAGACCGATTTTACCACCCTTTGTATATGGGCAGATAAGGTCGATAACTTTGATACCTGTTTCCAGGATTTCAGCAGATGTAGCCTGTTCTTCATATGAAGGTGCCTTTGCGTGAATAGGCATTCTTTTTTCAGCTTCCGGCCGTGGTTTGTTGTCCACAGGTTCGCCCAGAACGTTGAAAATTCTGCCCAGAGTAGCCTGGCCGACAGGAACTGTGATTGTGCTGCCTGTGTCCACAGCTTTTGCGCCGCGCACAAGACCGTCTGTTGATGACATGGCAATACATCTTACCACATCATCACCCAGATGCTGGGCAACTTCAACAACCAGTTTTTTATCGCCGTGTTCTACTTCGATAGCATTGAGCAAGGCTGGCAGATGACCGTCTTCAAAACGAACGTCGATAACGGCACCCATAACCTGTACAACCTTGCCTGTATTTGACTGGCTCATTTATTTTCTCCTTTGTAGAATTAAAATTTTAAATTATCAGCCTTCACCGGCACCGGCAACAATTTCAGTAATTTCCTGAGTGATTGCAGCCTGACGGGCACGGTTGTACTGAAGTGACAGCCCGGAAACCATTTCCTGTGCGTTTTTGGACGCAGCATCCATAGCTGTGCGGCGGGCAGCAAGTTCGCTGGCCCAGCTTTCAGTTACTGCACCATATACAAGACCTGTAACAAACTGAGGAACCAGCATATGGAAAAGTTCTTCAGGGTCAGGTTCATATTCTGTAATGGTATTGCGCTGATAAGTATCAGCATTTACGCTGACAAGTGGCAGAACCTGAATGATTTCAGGGCTCTGTGACAACATTGAAACAAATGTTGTATAGCAGATGAAAACTTCATCTATTTCGCCTTTTTCAAAGCTGTCTGACAGCAAGTCGCCTATATCTGTACAGTCAGCTGATGAAAGGTCTTCAACCTGGGAATATTCCTCGGTAAAAATTTCAATGTTTCTTCTTTTGCAAAAATCAACTGCTTTTTTCCCCACAGGGATTACCACCGCATTTTTGCCTTGTGAATGGGCGGTAAACAGTTTGAACATATTGTTGTTGTAACCCCCTGCCAGACCTCTGTCACCGGCAATCAGCACATATGCTGATTTTTTGACAGGTCTTTTCCGGAGAAACGGGGAAGAAAAGTCAACAGTATAAGCCGCAATATCACTGAGTGTATTGTACAGGGTCAGGAAGTATGGTCTGGCACTTTCCATCCTGTCGCGGGCTTTTCTCAGTTTGGAAGAAGCAACAAGTTCCATGGCTTTGGTGATTTGCATAGTGTTTTCAACACTTTTAATGCGCAGTTTAATATCTTTCATTGAACCGCCTGCCATAGTATCACACCTTCCTTTCTGTTATTTTGATGGTACAAATTTTGCTTTGAAGTCATTGATAGCAGTGATGATAGCCTGTTCTGTTTCGCTTGTCAGGTCTTTTGTTTCCTTGATAGCTGCCAGAATTTCCGGTCTCTGTGTTTCCACAAAGTCGAAAAGTCCTTTTTCAAACTGTGCAATATCTTCTACTGCAATATCTTTAAGGTAGTCTTTTGTAACTGCATAGATAATGATTACCTGCAGTGCAACGTCTACCGGTTTTGTCTGTGGCTGTTTGAGAACTTCCACAATACGGGCACCCTGGTCCAGACGTGCTTTTGTATCAGCGTCCAGGTCAGAGCCGAACTGTGAGAAGCTCTTGAGTTCGATATACTGTGAGTACAGCAGTTTCAGCTGGCCGGCAACCTTTTTCATAGCCTTGATCTGGGCGGAACCGCCAACACGGCTAACAGAGATACCAGGGTTAACAGCAGGGCGGATACCTGCGTTGAACAGTTCTGTTTCAAGGAACAGCTGGCCGTCTGTGATTGAAATTACGTTTGTCGGGATATAGGCTGAAACGTCGCCTGCCTGTGTTTCGATAATAGGCAGTGCTGTGATTGAACCGCCGCCGTATTCAGGTGCCACACGGGCTGCACGTTCCAGCAGACGTGAGTGCAGGTAGAATACGTCACCAGGATAAGCTTCACGGCCCGGTGGACGACGGATAAGCAGTGACAGTGCACGGTAAGCAACAGCGTGTTTGGACAGGTCGTCATAAACGATGAGAACATCTTTGCCGTTGTCCATAAAATATTCACCCATTGTTACACCGGAGTAAGGTGCAATATACTGCAGAGGGGCAAGTTCACTGGCTGTGGAAGCAACAACGATTGTGTAGTCCATAGCGCCTGCTGCTGTAAGAGTTTCAACCAGCTGTGCAACAGTTGATGCTTTCTGACCGATGGCAACGTAAATACAGATTACGTCCTGGCCTTTCTGGTTGATAATTGTATCTGTAGCGATAGTTGTTTTACCTGTCTGACGGTCGCCGATGATAAGTTCACGCTGGCCGCGGCCGATAGGAATCATACTGTCGATAGCTTTGATACCTGTCTGCAGAGGAACAGAAACTGATTTTCTTTCAATGATACCGCGGGCCGGTGCTTCGATAGGGCGTGTTTCAGCTGCTTCGATAGGACCTTTGCCGTCGATAGGAGCACCAAGGCTGTTTACAACACGGCCGATAAGACCATCGCCTACAGGAACAGAAACTACTCTGCCTGTGCGTTTTACAAGGTCGCCTTCCTTGATGCCGTCATCTTTACCCAGAATAACCAGTGAAACACTGTTTTCTTCCAGGTTCATAGCCATGCCGTATTCGCCATCAGGGAACTGTACCAATTCGTTGGCCATACAGTTTTCAAGGCCGTATGCTTTTGCAATACCGTCGCCTACCTGTATAACTGTACCAGTTTCGCTCTGCTCAATTTTATTGTCATAATTTTTGATTTGCTCTTTGATAATCTTGCTGATATCTTCAGGTTTGAGCTGCATTGATACACCTGCTTTCTTTCAGATTTCGGTAATAACCGATATTATATTAAAAAGTAGATTGCTTGATTTAATTTGCTTTAAGCTGATTTTTCAAAGTTTCCAGTTTGCCTGCAACTGAATCGTTGTACTGAACATCTGCAAACTGCAGTATTACACCACCGATGCAATCAGGGTCTACAATATTTGTCAGCACTACGTTTTTGCCTGTAAGGGCATTCAGTTTTTCCACCAGTTTTGCCTTCATTGCATCAGACATAGGCACAGCTGTTGTAGCTGTGGCTTTTTCAATATTGTTATGTCTGTTGTACAGTTTTTCAAAATCTGTAAAACTGGCTCTGATTTCTGCTGTGTCTTTGCGTTCAACCATTACTTTGATAAAATTCAGCAGGCTTTTATTGATTTTTCCTGCGAAAATATTGTCAATCAGAGTTGTCTTTTCTTCCTTTGTCACTGTAGGTGCATTGAGAAGTTTTACAAGTTCCGGATTGGCTGCCAGAATATCTGCCAGAGTGGCAGTCTGCTGCATAATTTCGTCCAGGGTGTTCTCTTCCATACAAATTTCAAAAAGAGCGTCTGCGTAAGCTTTTGAAATATTACTCATTACGCTTCACCCACATTCTCGATAAATTGGCTGATAAGTGCCTCATGGTCTGCAGCTGTGATTTCACGCTGAACCATTTTGCCTGCTATGGCAACAGAAATATCAGAAATTTCTTCCTTGATTTCCTGATATGCCTTTTTGCGTTCCTGTGCGATTTGTGTTTCTGCTCTTCTTGTCATTGCAGCCACCTGCTGGTGGGCAGAGTCAATGATTTCTTTTTCTCTTTTCTGTGCTGTCAGTGTGGCCTGTTTGATGATTTCGCCTGCTTCATCACGGGCCTGTGCCATTTTTTCACTGTATTCTTTTTCCAGATTAACAGCCTTTTCATTGGCCCGGTTTGCATCATCATAAATCTTTTTGATTTCTGCATCACGCTGGTCCAGAATATTGCTTACAGGTTTGAAAAGAATCTTTTTCACCAGTGTGAAAAGGATAAACATATTCACCCATGTGAAAATAATAGTCCACACATCAACTGAAAAGAATCCGAGATACTGATCCACTAATTGCGCCTCCTTTCATAATCTGTTAAGAATTTTTGTCAAGGATTTGCATTACAGCATATTTACAAGTGGATTCATGAACAGGAGAATCAGTGCAACAACCAGTGAGTAGATACCTGTTGTTTCTGCGATAGCACAACCAAGAATCATTGTGGACTGGATTTTGCCCTGTGCTTCTGGCTGACGGCCGATAGCTGCACATGCCTGACCTACTGCATAACCTTCACCGATACCAGGGCCAAGACCTGCGATCATAGCAAGACCAACACCGATTGCTGAAGCTGCCAAAATAATTGCTCTTTCCATCATAATAAATAAACCTCCAAAATATTTTTGATGTTTTGATTTTTAAATTTGATTTATACTAATCTGCTGTGCCGGCTATGTTGGCCATAGTCAGCATAACAAAAATGTACGCCTGAATTGCACTTGAAAACAAGTCAAAATAAATAGACAGTACTGCCGGCAGACCAATCTGCATAATAGGAATGCTGGCGATAAATGTGTTTGGTATCCAACCAAGGACAAATCCTGACAGTGCTGTAAGAGCACCGTAAACCAGTGTGGTGATAATTGCACCTGATGCAATGTTGCCAAAATGACGGAGAGCCAGTGACAGCGGTGTTGCCACTTCGCTGACAAGGTTCATAGGTGTCATTACAATTACCGGTTCGGTAAGACGTTTGAAAAAGCCAAGGAAACCTTTGTTTTTGAAATAATAATATTCTATCAGTACAAAAGTTACCAGAGCCATAGCCAATGTTACCGAAAAGTCTGCAGTAGGGCTGCGCAAACCTGTAACACTCAGTACACTGGATACAAAGCTGAATGCAAACAGTGTGCCGATATATGGCACAAAATGTGCCCACTGGCTGCCCATATTGCCATCTACCAGACTGCGCACCATCAGAACCAGCTTTTCGGCTATAATCTGTTTTTTGCCCGGATTATGCACCGACAAATCTCTTGTCAGCCACAGGCATGCACCAACAATCAAAGCCATAACCAGCCATGCGTGCACCACAGATTCTGTGATATTTATACCGCCCAGCATCGGCAGGGTAAAGAGTATCTTAGGGCCATTAATGGAAACATCCATTATTGATTTTCCTCCTCTCCTTTAAAATTGATAACCATTATTGAAATACGTGTGAACAACAGCGGTATCATTGCTGCAAAAGCATTGAAGAAAGGCAACTTTATTGCAATCAGAAGCCCTACCGCCATCATTATAGTACGGTATGTCCGTGATGCCTTTATGCTTTTCTGTGCCATATCCGGATCAGCATAGCTGAGCGCCTTTGGCACTGACACACATATAGAATAAAAAAACATTGTTGTTATGCCAAGTCCTAAAAGAGAGCCCAGCAAAACTGTGAAGTCCCAATGACCGAAAACAAGAAAACCTATATTTTCAATCACCGTGAGAATAATATTAATTTTTGAAACCTTATAAAAATTCTCGTCAATTCTGTTATTGTTCATATTGTCTGCGCTCCTTATCTGAATTTATCTTCATACTCCTGCTGCTGTTTTTCTCCTTCGCGCAGAAAGCGTTTCAGATAAGTCCATACACTGGACAGTCCGCTGCCTATGCCCAAAAGCATACCGGCCATAACAACCCAGTTGCCCAGGCCGAATTTATTTTTCAGCCATATGCATACAAAGATCATCAACAGTACAGGTGTAATCATAGATATAGCAAGCTGGCTTATAAGGGACAGATATCGCCACGACCTTGCAGTTTCTTTATCAAAACCCATATAATCCTCCAGCCTGAAATAATATATACCTATTATACTGTATTTTTACAACAAATATCAATTACTTTACTGCCCAAATATCCGGAAAATAATCGATATATTTTTATTGTTTTGCATAATATAAGTATTTTTTTATCTAATAATTATAATTTCATTAATTAAATAAAGAAATATGCAGAGTTTTCTTGTTTTTCAACACCATTTATTAAGAAAATTAATATTATTCATTAAAACCTTTAATAATTATAGCAGAAAAAAGGTGTAAATAGAATGATTATACAGTTATTTTTATGTAATTTTTGTGTGAAATGTATGTAAATTAAACACAGTTGTTTTTCATCCTAAATCAGACTATCATTTCTGACATAAATTTTTGACAGGATTTCACAAGAAATCCTGCCCGTTTTATGCATAGATTATTCACTTATAAATTCAAATCTGTCAAATGTTTTTCCGTCGCGTGTGATTTTTTCGCAGAACATAGCCCGCGGGCGCACCCATATGCCGCCTTCGCCGTAAAGCGCCTGATAGACCACCATATCCTCCAGAGTTTCACTGTGTTTTGCGTTGTACAGCACCCTGTACATATTGCCTTTGAAATGGCGGTAAAGTCCCGGTTTTATTTCCATAACAACTCCTTAATCAACTGTGATATCTATTTTTGAAGGGGCGTATGCATTTACCGCTTCCCGGTTCAGTTCCACAGTCATCAGTTCACAGCCCTGCTTTACCATCTGTTCAAATTCCACATCCCTCAGCAGGCCGGCCACTTCCTGCTTCATAAACATATATTCCACCTGTGTGTCACAAAGAGGGATTCTCTGGCAGATGTAGTAAGCGTCATCCAGTTCGTAATAAAGGCATTTGCCCTGTGGCTGATGGAAAAGGTCCTTCATAAAGTCATAAACCAGTCTGGCGCCGGAATTGCTGACAATTACAGTGGACACATAGTCAGCGCCATCAGAATAATCGCCGTTATCCCCCAGCAGCACAGCCGCCTGTGTAAGACACCGGCCTGCAGCAGAAACCATTGACTGGCCATTGTTTATCCGTTCAACCGTGTCATCAACAAGTGAAATCAGACTGTTTTCTGAATCTTCTTCCAATGGAGTACCGTCATAATTCTGCTTTGCCACCTTGAAAAGGGATACCCTGCAAAGATGGCTGTTGAGATACTCTTCGATTTCCCGGTCTGTAACTGCATTTTCATCGTCAGACAGGAAAATAGCATTGAAAAGCAGCTGTTCCTTATAAATGGATTTCAGATGTTCAATATAATACTCAATTTCCAGACCGTTTTTGGCATATATCCGTGATACGTTTTCCCAGCCTTCTTCCCCGAACATTTTTATAAACTTGTCCGCACCTTCTGCAAATTTAAGGTGCTGTTTTTCAAATTCCCTGTCTATAAAAACCTTGCGTTTGAGACTGTTTATGGTGTTCTGTTCAATCCATCGGCTGCCGGACATTCCGTCAATGGTGCTGCCCAGCACATCTGTGCTGTCTTCCGCCAGGGTCTGGGCTTCCATATAAGACTGCATCTGGGCAGAAACATAGGTGTCCGGGTCTACAGGCCGGTCATCAATCTTTATCACCCACTCATATTCCTTTGCCGTGCAGCCGGTCAGTGCAATAACCAGCAGCAGCGGAAAAAACACTTTTCGCAACATAAAAAATCCCCCTGACAGACAGTTGTCCTATTTTATTAAATTATAACCTATGATTGTGAAAATTTGTTGTACTTGTGCGAAAATACAATAGTAAATTGGTAGAAAAACAATGGTTTGTTTTTAGTAAAATGGACGAAGAAGCAGAGATAAATTATAGTTTATTTGCGAAAGCATATAAACTATAATTTACATGCCGGTTTGCCGTGGAAGGCAACTTGTTGCCGACCGCGCGCAAATGCGAGCCGCGCCCGAAGCGAGCAAGGCCATAAAAAAGCTGAACAGCCCACTCA
>JAFULT010000096.1 GCA_017483145.1 Oscillospiraceae bacterium
TCCAGATCTGTGAATGTGTATGTCCATTCTTCTTCTGCTGTAACAGCTGCTGTTTTTACAACTTCGCCGTTTGCCAGCAGGTTAACTGTGATGGATTCTGGTCTGATACCATCCTGGTTGTCAGCGTCGTCCCAAACTTTGTTAACTGTTACTTCTGTCGTTTCAACTTCGTGTGTGTTTGTTACATTGAAGCCGTCAACTGTTGTTTCGTAGCCTTCTACCGGTTCTTCTGTGATTGTGTAAACAATTTCTACACCATCTTTGAATTTTGGCAGGTTTGTGAAGCTCCATTTGCCGTCTTTTACATCAACACTGTCAATAACTTCACCGTCAGCCAGCAGGTTGATTGTGATAGTTTCTGGTCTGATACCATCCTGGTTATCAGCGTCGTCCCAAGTTTTGCCACCGGAAATTTCAATTGTTTCTGGTGTATGTTTGTTTGTGATTGTGAAGCCGTCAACTGTAGCTTCGTAGCCTGTTACAGCATCTTCTGATACTGTGTAAACGATTTCTTTGCCTTTGGCATACTTATCAAGATTTTCAAATGTGTATGTCCATTCGCCTGCAAGAGTAGCTGAACCAACTTCTGTGCCGTCTGCATAGAGACGAACTGTTACATTGGCAGGTCTGATGCCGTCCTGGTTATTGTTATCGTCCCAAACCTTAGTAACTGTTACTTCTGTCTCTTCAGGTGTATGTGTGTTTGTTACATCAAAATCTTTGATTTCTGTTGTGTAACCGTCTACTGCTTCTTCTGTGATTGTGTAAACGATTTCTGTGCCGGCTTCATATTTTGGCAGGTCTGTAAATTTGAATTCCCAGTTTGTTTTTTCTGTAACTTCTACAGATTTAACTTCCTTGCCATTTGCCAGCAGATTGATTGTGATGGATGCAGGGCGTTTGCCGTCCTGGTCATCTGCGTCAACCCATGTTTTTGTACCGGAAACTTCAACTGTTTCTGGTGTATGGGTATTTGTTACTGTGAAGCCGTCAACAGCTGTTGTGTAGTCTGATACTTTATCTTCTGTAACAGTGTAAACGATTTCTTCACCAGCTGCAAATTTGTCCAGATTTTCAAATGTGTATTCCCATCCGTTTTCTGCTGTAACTGTAGCTGTCTGTGCCACTACGCCGTTTGCCAGCAGGTTGATTGTGATGGATGCAGGGCGTTTGCCGTCCTGGTTATTATTATCGTTCCAAACTTTAGTTACTGTTACTGATGTCTTTTCAACTTCGTGTGTGTTTGTCAGAGTTGTAACTGTACCTTCAGTTTTATTATCTGTCAGTTTGTAGCCGCCAACTTCTGCTTCTGTCCATGTATAGGCAATTTCATTGCCGGCCGCATATTTTGGCAGGTCTTTAACTGTTGCTTCCCAACCATTAGCTTCATTGAGTGTAACTACAGTGCCGTTGCTGAGAGTTACTTTCAGTTCTGCAGGGCGTTTGCCGTCCTGGTTTTCTGCGTCATCCCAAACTTTAACAATTGTTGCTTCTGTTGTTGCAGGTGTGTGGCTGTTGGTAATATCATAGCCATTAACTGTTGGTTTATAGCCTTCTACTGTTTCTTCGGAAACAGAGTAAGCAATTTCTCTACCTGCTGCATATTTTGGAGCTGTAAATTCATATGTCCAGCCTTCAGATGCTTTGGCTTCTGCTGTATCAACTACTGTACCGTTTGCAAGCAGGTTAACTGTGATGGAATCAGGTCTGATGCCATCCTGGTTATTGTTATCTTCCCAAGTTTTTGTACCGCGGATTGTAATTTCTTCCGGTGTATGGGCATTTGTAACAGTCAGGTATGTACCATTATTGCCTACGCCTGTTTTTGTGTAACCTGCAGGGACAGATATTTCATCAATAGTATAAGTAATTACAGCACCTGCATCTGTATGTGAAGGTTTGTTTTCAAACTGACCTTTCCATTCGCTTTCAGCATTAAGGGCAATAGTATCAACCTGTGTGCCATTTGCATACAGTGCAATTGTTACAGAATCCGGTCTGATACCATCCTGGTTGTTATTATCATCCCAGATTTTTTCTACTGGAATTACATACTGTGTATATTCAATTGTGTATGTATTGCTTGAGCCGTTTGCAGGCACAAAGTCAATACCGTAACCATAACCGCCTGTGTTTTGGCCCCAGCTGTCACAGCTTCTCATAGCTTCCTGAATACCGGCGTAGTTATAGTTTATAACAACATCTTCGTAAAGAGTGCCTTCTTCGTCTCTAAGGTCAAGAATGATAGTCGCTGTTGTTGATTCATTGATAGTAGGCAGCTTGATTCTCAATCCGTCAATTCTTGTATCTGTATCTCCGCCCGGTGCATCTTCAAAGTCATCATATGTTACACCAGCAAATGTGATTGAATGCACAGCATCAATGTCAGCAGCAATAGTTCTTGTTTCTTCACCTACCACTGCACCAGTAATCATATTTACAGTCTTGTGCTTGATTGTAATAGGTGCTTCAGACTCAATTTTGATATCCAAATGCTGGAATATAACTGTATTTCTTGAGAATTCTACTTCATAGCGTCCATCCCACATATCCCAAGATACATAAGCTCTGTAAGTATCATCAGCACCTGATGCATAGTTGATTCTTACCTGAATATCACGATCATCAACATTGTAGGTACCGCTATTTGTAGAGTTAGGAACATTGTATGTGTTGCCACCACTGATAATATCAATTGATGCAACATCGGCTTTAACTTCGTCACTCCAGTAAAAACGGAATGAACGGTTAGCCAATAATTCCACATCATTTTCCTGCAGCTGCTGAATTTTTGCGGTAAGAGCTGCATTCTGTTCGTCAGTAAACTGTGCCATAAGAGCATAGTCTTCTTCAGACATTGCTTCCATATAAGCATCCAGTTCTTCGTATGTTGCACAGGCCATAAGTGCATCATACAGCTGCTGAACAGGGTCAAGCACAGGTTCTTCAACAACAGGTGTTTCAGTTTCTGTGTTTTCAGGCACTTCTTCCTGTGTAGCTTCCACCACAACACCACTTGGGGTGTCTACGGCATCTGTAGCGAACGCATCCACAGGAATAAGAGTGAACATCATGACAAATGTCATGAAAAGTGCCAAAAATCTCTTTTTCATTGTGTTTCCTCCTTCTATTTTTTGATATATTTGATGATGATTGAATATAGAATCACCCGATCAACATTATCTTGATTATTATATCATACAGTACAGATTTAAACAATAATACAGGCGTAATTCGACACAGTTAACTACATAGAAATTAGTCTCATCGATTTGTAAATTTATACCAAAAACTTTAGAAAATATACTTCGATAATCGAAATAAAGCCACCAGTCTGGCTGTTGGCTTGCAGATTTATGCAGGGTGCTTATCTTTATCAGTCTTTATATGCAAATATTACTCCGAATATGGTGTCTGAAATGACACTTTATTACAGGCGATGGCTGAAACAGCAACATTTTACCGCCAAACAGCAGGCAGTTATCTCTGCATAACAAAAAGCCCCTTTACCTGAGTAAAGGGGCTATAATGTTTAATGTGTAACTTTGTCGAAATAATTAATTATTCGATAACTTTTACAACAACGCCTGAACCAACTGTTCTGCCGCCTTCACGGATAGCGAAACGGAGACCTTCTTCGATAGCGATTGTTGTGATCAGTTCAACTGTCATTTCAACGTTGTCACCAGGCATGCACATTTCTGTGCCTTCTGGAAGGGAGATAACACCTGTAACGTCTGTTGTTCTGAAGTAGAACTGTGGACGGTAGTTGTTGAAGAATGGAGTATGACGGCCACCTTCATCTTTTTTCAGTACGTAAACCTGACCAACAAATTTTGTGTGTGGGTTGATTGAACCTGGTTTGCAGATAACCTGACCACGTTCAATTTCAGATCTCTGAATACCACGGAGCAGAGCACCTACGTTGTCACCAGCTTCTGCGAAGTCCAGCAGTTTGCGGAACATTTCCAGACCTGTAACTGTTGTAGATTTCTTTTCGTCTGCAAGACCAACGATTTCAACAACTTCACCAACTTTGATTGTACCACGTTCTACTCTACCTGTAGCAACTGTACCACGGCCTGTGATTGTGAATACGTCTTCAACTGGCATAAGGAAAGGCAGATCAGCTTTTCTTTCTGGAGTTGGGATGTATTCGTCAACAGCAGCCATCAGTTCGCGGATACATGCGTATTCTGGAGCGTTGTAATCCTGTGAAGTAGAAGATGTAACGCCAAGAGCTGTACCTTTGATGATTGGTGTGTCATCGCCTGGGAATTCGTATTCGTTGAGCAGATCACGGATTTCCATTTCAACCAGTTCGAGCAGTTCTTCGTCGTCAACCTGGTCAACTTTGTTCATGAATACTACGATGTAAGGAACGCCAACCTGACGGGAAAGCAGGATGTGTTCACGTGTCTGAGGCATTGGGCCGTCAGCTGAAGAAACAACGAGGATAGCGCCGTCCATCTGTGCAGCACCTGTGATCATGTTTTTAACATAGTCAGCATGGCCTGGGCAGTCAACGTGAGCGTAGTGTCTGTTTTCTGTTTCGTATTCAACGTGAGCTGTGTTGATTGTGATACCACGTTCTCTTTCTTCTGGAGCTTTATCGATGTTTGCATAGTCTGTAGCTTCTGCGAAACCTCTCAGAGCGAGAACTTTTGTGATAGCAGCTGTAAGAGTTGTTTTACCATGGTCAACGTGACCAATAGTACCGATGTTTACATGTGGTTTGCTTCTTTCAAATTTAGCTTTTGCCATTGTAAGAAATCCTCCTAAAAATTATAAGAAAATGTTGTTTATAATTCTACCAATAAATGCTTAAAAAATCAAGTATTTCAAGAGATTTACTGATTAATCTTTCTTAGCTCTGCTGGACATAATGCCTTCAGCAATTGATTTTGGAACTTCTGTGTAGTGAGAAGGTTCCATAGCATAGTTACCACGGCCCTGTGTTTTGGAACGCAGGTCTGTTGCGTAACCGAACATGTTCTGAAGTGGAACAAGAGCGTTGATCTGTGTAGCGCCTGTTCTTGTTTCTGTGCCCTGGATCATACCACGACGGCTGTTAAAGTCACCCATAACGTCGCCCATGTAGTCGTCTGGAACAATTGTGGAAACCTTCATAACAGGTTCAAGGATAACTGGATTTGCTTTTCTCATAGCTTCTTTGAAAGCCATAGAAGCAGCAATCTTAAACGCCATTTCAGAGGAGTCAACTTCGTGGTATGAACCATCATACAGTTCAACCTTAACGTCAACTACTGGGTAGCCTGCCAGAACACCAGCCTGCATTGCACCCTGAATACCCTGGTCAACAGGACCGATGTATTCTTTTGGAATAGCACCACCAACAACAGAGTTGATGAATTCATAGCCTTTGCCTGGTTCGTTTGGTGAAAGACGGATTTTAACATGACCGTACTGACCTTTACCACCGGACTGACGAGCGTATTTCATATCAACATCAGCGTTAGCTTTAACTGTTTCTCTGTAAGCAACCTGTGGAGCACCAACGTTAGCTTCTACTTTGAATTCACGCAGCAGACGGTCAACGATGATTTCCAGGTGAAGTTCACCCATACCAGCAATGATTGTCTGACCTGTTTCTTCATCTGTATAAGTTTTGAATGTTGGGTCTTCTTCAGCCAGTTTAGCAAGGGCAATACCCATTTTTTCCTGGCCTGCTTTTGTTTTTGGTTCGATAGCTACACGGATAACTGGTTCTGGGAATTCCATGGATTCCAGAATGATTGGATGTTTTTCATCACACAGTGTATCACCTGTAGTTGTATTTTTAAGACCTACAGCTGCAGCAATATCACCAGAGTAGCAGATATCAATATCCTGACGGTGGTTAGCGTGCATCTGCAGAATACGGCCCATTCTTTCTTTGCTGTCTTTTACAGAGTTGTAAACTGTAGAACCAGCTTCAACTGTACCGGAGTATACACGGAAGAAGCAGAGTTTACCTACAAATGGGTCTGTAGCAATCTTGAATGCCAGAGCTGAGAATGGAGCTTTGTCATCAGATGGTCTGCTTTCTTCTTCTTCTGTTTCTGGGTTAACACCTTTGATAGCTTCGATGTCTGTTGGAGCAGGCATGTAGTCTACTACAGCGTCCAGCAGCTGCTGAACACCTTTGTTTCTGTAAGAAGTACCACAAAGTACTGGTACCATTTCGTTAGCAATAGTAGCTTTACGGATTGCTTTTTTCAGGTCTGCGATATCGATTTCTTCGCCTTCCAGATACATCATCATCAGATCTTCATCTGTTTCAACGATAGCTTCGATCATTGCTGCACGGTATTCTTCAGCCTGATCAGCAAATTCTTCAGGAATTTCAATTTCCTGGTAGCCTTTTGTAACATCTTTATCGTAAACGATTGCTTTCATTTTCAGAAGGTCAACCATACCTACGAATGTGTCTTCTGCACCCATTGGAATCTGCAGAGGAACAGCGTTACATTTGAGGCGGTCTTTCATCATCTGTACAACGTTGTAGAAGTTTGCACCCATGATGTCCATTTTGTTTACGTATACCATTCTTGGTACATGGTATTTGTCAGCCTGACGCCATACAGTTTCAGACTGTGGTTCTACACCACCTTTTGCACAAAGAACTGTTACAGAACCGTCGAGAACACGCAGTGAGCGTTCTACTTCTACTGTAAAGTCAACGTGGCCAGGAGTGTCGATGATGTTGATTCTGTGACGGTTTTTCTTGATGGATGCAGGATCTTTGTTATCAGTATGTGCCCAATAACATGTTGTAGCAGCAGAAGTGATTGTGATACCACGTTCCTGTTCCTGAGCCATCCAGTCCATTGTAGCAGAACCTTCATGTGTTTCACCAATTTTGTGGTTAACACCTGTGAAGTAAAGAATACGTTCAGTTGTAGTTGTTTTACCGGCGTCGATGTGAGCCATGATACCGATATTTCTGGTCATTTCCAGTGAAACGTCTCTTGCCATTTTTCCTCCTATATTTATTATGCCAGCCCGGAGGCTTTACGCCGCCAGGCTAGTGCAAAAGTGTAGATTAATATCTGTAATGAGCAAATGCTTTGTTTGCTTCTGCCATTTTGTGTGTGTCTTCGCGTTTTTTGCAAGCGCCACCTGTGCCGTTAGCAGCATCCATGATTTCGCCAGCAAGTCTTTCACGCATTGTTTTTTCGTTTCTGTTTCTTGAGTAAGTTGTCAGCCAGCGCAGACCCAGAGTCTGTCTTCTTTCTGCTCTAACTTCCATTGGAACCTGATATGTTGCACCGCCTACACGACGAGCTTTAACTTCCAGCAATGGCATGATGTTTTCCATTGCTTTTTCAAATGTTTCAAGTGGGTCGTTGCCTGTTTTAGCTGCTACGATATCGAATGCATCGTAAACAATTTTCTGAGCAACGCCTTTTTTGCCATCCAGCATAATGCTGTTAACAAGTTTAGTAACGAGTTTTGAGTTGTACATTGGATCAGCCAGTACATCTCTTTTTGCAATATTACCTCTTCTTGGCACCGTTCTTCCCTCCTTCATTATTTTTGATGATATCTTTGGTACTCAAAAGTGTAAAAAAACTTCTGTCTGCAGAAAAGGGGTAAATATATATCTATATATAAAACCCTTTTGGGCATTAAATGTCATTTTACTTAATTTAATTTTTGGTTTTGCAAGTGTAAAAAAATTATTTTTTACCAGCTTTTGGACGTTTAGCACCGTATTTGGAACGGGACTGCATTCTCTTTGCAACGCCCTGTGTGTCCAGTGTACCACGGATTGTATGGTAACGAACACCTGGCAGGTCTTTAACACGGCCGCCGCGGATCAGAACAACTGAGTGTTCCTGCAGATTGTGGCCGATACCTGGAATGTAAGATGTTACTTCGATACCGTTGGAAAGACGAACTCTAGCTACTTTTCTCAGAGCGGAGTTTGGTTTCTTAGGTGTCATTGTTCTAACAGCTGTACATACACCACGTTTCTGTGGAGCTGACTGGTTTGTTGCTACTTTTTTGTGGCTGTTGTAACCTTTCTGAAGAGCAGGTGCTGTAGATTTCTTTACCAGAACTTCTCTGCCATTGCGAACCAATTGGTTAAATGTTGGCATTTTAATTTCCTCCTATTACATTTTATATATAGACTGTATGCTTGTCTTTACTTGAAACAAGACACACTTAACGGGCGCAAACTTAACTGCGCCAAAAACTATTATACGTTTTTGGCGCAGCTATGTCAATAGTTAATTTATATAATTTTTATAAATATTTCGCTTAAATTCCAGCGATTTCCACAGTTTCCACTGTTTCTTCTTCTTTTTCTGCAACAGTTGAACCGGCAGGGATAAGTTTACCAAGAATTACGTTTTCTTTCATACCCTGGAGCATGTCAACTTTACCGCGGATGGCTGCATCTGTAAGAACTTTTGTTGTTTCCTGGAAGGAAGCAGCAGACAGGAAGGATTCTGTAGCAAGGGCTGCTTTTGTGATACCAAGGATGATATCTGTAGCCTTTGGTTCTACAAGGCCTTCTTCGCCGGCAGCGATTCTTTCCTTGATGTCTTCCAGTTTGATCTTGTAGTCTTTGTAGTCAACCAGTGCACCGCCGATAAGGTCTGTGGAGCCTGCTTCTTCTACTTTAACTTTTTTCATCATCTGGCGAACGATAACTTCGATGTGTTTGTCGCTGATTTCAACACCCTGTACACGGTAAACCTTCTGTACTTCCTGGATGATGTAATCTTCAACGGATGTTCTGCCCTTGATAGCAAGGATATCTGCAGGAGCTGCAGAACCTTCTGTCAGGTAAGCACCTTTTTCAACTGTAGCGCCGTCGTAAACAGCAGGAGACAGTCTCTGATCGAATGGGATAAGGTAGCTCTTTTCGCATGGAGCGCCGTTGTCATCAAAGCCTTCGATAACAGCGTAAGTACCTTTCTTTGTTTCGTCAATTCTTACACGGCCTGGGATTTCGGACATAATGGAAATCATCTTTGGACGGCGTGCTTCAAACAGTTCTTCAACACGTGGAAGACCCTGTGTGATGTCAGCTGCAGAAGCGATACCACCTGTATGGAAAGTACGCATTGTCAGCTGTGTACCAGGTTCACCGATGGACTGTGCAGCGATTGTACCAACAGCGTCACCGATACGAACAGGCTGCCAGTCAGACAGGGATGCACCGTAACATTTTGCACAAACGCCGATAGCAGATTTACAGTTGAGAACTGAACGGATTTCGATTTCGATATCCTTTGTTTCGTATCTGCCTGTAGCTTCGTCAAGAGTGCCGAATGCTTTGATGATTCTGTCGATATCAGCAGCATCCATCATCTTGTCTTTGGAAACTACCAGTTCGCCTGTTTCCGGATGGAACAGGTCGTTGATTGTGTAACGGCCCAGCAGTCTGTCGGACAGTGGTTCGATAACACTGTTGCCGTCACGGATTTCTCTTACCACGATACCGTGTTTTGCACCACAGTCGTGTTCACGGATGATAACATCGTGTGAAACGTCAACAAGACGACGTGTAAGGTAACCGGAGTCAGCTGTACGCAGCGCTGTATCGGCCAGACCTTTACGTGCACCACGTGCAGAGATGAAGTATTCCAGAATGTTAAGACCTTCACGGTAGTTGGCCTTGATTGGAATTTCGATTGTTTTACCGGATGTGGAAGCGATAAGACCACGCATACCGGCCAGCTGTTTGATCTGGTTCATGGAACCACGGGCACCGGAGTCAGCCATCATCCAGATTGGGTTGCGGGCGTCCATGTTTTCCTGCAGAGCTTTGGAAACAAGGTCTGTTGTTTTGTTCCAGATATCGATAACAGATTTGTATCTCTGGTCTTCGCTCAGCAGACCGCGTTCATACAGTTTACGTGTACGTGCAACCTGTGCTTCAGCATCAGCCAGCAGTTCTTTCTTTTTAGGTGGAACAGTTGCATCACATGCAGCAACTGTGATAGCACCTTTTGTGGAGTATTTGAAGCCCTGTGATTTGATATTGTCCAGTACCTGTGAAGCAATTTTTGTGCCGTGTTTTTCGATACATTTTGTAACGATCTGACCCAGCTGTTTTTTGCCTACGATAAATTCGATTTCAAGTTTGAGAGCATTTTCTTTGTTTGTTCTGTCAACATAGCCCAGATCCTGTGGGATTGGTGTGTTGAAGATAAGACGGCCAACTGTTGTTTCTACAATCTGTGTAACAGGTTCGCCGTTCCATTCGCCTGTGCGGCGGATTTTAACTTTTGCGTGAAGTGTTACATAGCCTTCTGCGTAAGCCATCAGAGCTTCGTTTTCATCACGGAAGATCATGCCTTCGCCTTTGTCGCCTTCGTTTACCATTGTCAGGTAGTAGGAACCAAGGATCATATCCTGTGAAGGAACTGCAACAGGTGAACCGTCAGACAGTTTCAAGAGGTTACCGGAAGCCAGCATAAGGTTTCTTGCTTCTTCCTGTGCTTCGTGGGACAGTGGTACGTGAACAGCCATCTGGTCACCGTCAAAGTCAGCGTTGTAAGCTGTACATACCAGTGGGTGCAGTTTCAGTGCACGGCCTTCTACCAGTACAGGTTCAAATGCCTGGATACCCAGACGGTGAAGTGTAGGAGCACGGTTGAGAAGAACAGGGTGACCTTTGATAACTGTTTCCAGTGCATCCCATACTTCTGATTTTGCTCTTTCTACAACTTTCTTTGCAGATTTGATGTTTGTTGCGTAGCCTTTGTCAACCAGTTCTCTCATTACGAATGGTTTGAACAGTTCCAGAGCCATTTCTTTTGGCAGACCGCACTGATACATTTTCAGTTCAGGGCCAACAACGATAACTGAACGGCCGGAGTAGTCAACACGTTTACCCAGCAGGTTCTGACGGAAACGGCCCTGTTTACCTTTCAGCATATCGGAAAGGGATTTCAGAGGTCTGTTTGAAGTACCGCCTGTTACTGCACGGCCACGGCGACCGTTGTCGATAAGGCTGTCAACAGCTTCCTGCAGCATTCTCTTTTCGTTTCTTACAATGATGTCTGGAGCAGACAGTTCGAGAAGCTTTTTCAGACGGTTGTTTCTGTTGATAACACGTCTGTACAGGTCGTTCAGGTCAGATGTGGCAAAACGGCCGCCATCCAGCTGAACCATTGGACGGATATCCGGTGGGATAACCGGCAGCACGTCCAGAATCATCCATTCAGGGCGCTGGCCAGACTGACGGAAGGATTCACAAACTTCCAGACGTTTGTAGAGTTTAACTCTCTTCTGGCCTGTTGCTGTTTCCAGTTCTTTTGTCAGCTGTTCTGCCAGCTGATCCATATCGATTTTTTCCAGCAGTTCTTTGATAGCTTCTGCACCCATAGATGCTTTGAAAGCGTCTTCGCCATAGCGTTCAACCATGTCGTTGTATTCGTTTTCTGTCAGAAGCTGTTTGTCTTCAAGAGCTGTAAAGCCCTTGTCTGTAACAATATATGATGAAAAGTAAATAACTTTTTCAAGTGCTTTTGGTGTAACATCAAGGATCAGGCCGATTCTTGATGGAACAGCTTTAAGATACCAGATGTGAGAAACAGGAGCGGCCAGTTCGATGTGACCCATTCTTTCCCTTCTTACTTTTGCTCTGGTGCTTTCAACGCCACATTTGTCACAAACCTGACCTTTATGGCGGTTTTTATTTAATTTACCACAGCTGCATTCCCAGTCTTTTGTAGGTCCAAAGATCTTTTCACAGAACAGACCATCGCGTTCCGGTTTCAGTGTGCGGTAGTTGATTGTTTCTGGCTTTGTAACTTCGCCGTGGGACCAGGACAGAATCTGTTCCGGTGAGGCGATGCCGATTTTGATTGAATCAAAAGTGTTATGTGCCATATTGTAGCAAAACTTCCTTTCTTTAAATGTCTGTGCCATGTTTTAGTATAAAACAGGCATTTTCAAGAACAATAGACAATGATTATTTAATAATGATTATATAAGCGTCATTCTGGACACCGAAGGTGTGAAGAACCGCACAGCCCCATAAATCGGTCTGCAATGCGATTCCCCGCTGCCGCCCGGAATGACAGATGTTTCAATCAGTTATTAAAAATCTGCATCGTCATCGCCTGTGTATGAGCCGGCGCTTTCGGATGAAAGGTCGAGAGCGAAATCTTCTTCAGGGTTATCGCTAACCATAAAGCCTGCAAGGTCAGAATCCTGTTCTACCAGTTCTGTTGCAATTTCGCTTGCGAAGTCGCCTTTTGCATCGTCTTCGTCATAAGTTTGCTTCAAGTCTACTTCAACGCCTTCTTCGTCAAGAACGCGAACATCCAGAGCAAGGGACTGCATTTCTTTGATAAGAACGCGGAAGGATTCAGGGATACCAGGTTTTGGAATTTCCTGACCTTTGAAGATAGCTTCGTATGTTTTTACACGGCCAACCATATCGTCGGACTTAACTGTCAGGATTTCCTGCAGTGTGTAAGCAGCACCGTAAGCTTCAAGAGCCCAAACTTCCATTTCACCGAATCTCTGGCCACCGAACTGAGCTTTACCGCCCAGAGGCTGCTGTGTAACAAGTGAGTATGGACCGATTGAACGGGCATGCATCTTGTCGTCAACAAGGTGATGGAGTTTAAGGAAGTATTTGTAACCAACAGTTACCAGGTTGTCAAATGGTTCACCTGTTCTGCCGTCGTACAGCTGTGTTTTACCAGTGTCCGGCAGACCTGCCTGTGCCAGCAGTTCAAAGATATCTGTTTCTTTTGCACCGTCGAATACAGGTGTCATAACCTTCCAGCCCAGTGCTTTTGCAGCATAGCCAAGGTGAACTTCCAGTACCTGACCGATGTTCATACGTGATGGAACACCCAGTGGGTTGAGAACCAGGTCAAGTGGTGTACCGTCTGCCAGGAATGGCATATCTTCCTGTGGAAGAATTCTGGATACAACACCCTTGTTACCGTGACGGCCGGCCATCTTGTCACCAACGGAGATCTTACGTTTCTGAGCAATGTATACTCTTACAACTTCGATAACGCCCGGTTTGATTTCGTCACTGTTTTCAGGTGTGAATACTTTTACGTCAACGATTGTGCCGTATTCACCGTGTGGAACTTTAAGAGATGTATCTCTTACGTCGCCTGCTTTTTCGCCGAAGATAGCGCGCAGCAGTTTTTCTTCAGGTGAAAGTTCTGTTTCGCCCTTTGGTGTAACCTTACCAACAAGGATATCACCGCTGGATACTTCAGCACCGATGCGGATGATACCGCGGCTGTCCAGGTTTTTCAGAGCTTCTTCTCCCACGTTTGGCACTTCTCTTGTGATTTCTTCTGGGCCAAGTTTTGTTTCTCTGGCTTCGATTTCGTATTCTTCAATATGGATAGAAGTAAATACGTCGCCGGAAACAACGCGTTCATTGATCAGGATGGCGTCTTCGTAGTTGTAACCTTCCCATGTCATATAGCCAACGAGAACGTTTTTACCAAGGGAGATTTCGCCGTTGTCTGTAGATGGACCGTCAGCGATAACCTGGCCTTTTTTGATTACTTCGCCTTCTGCAACGATAGGGCGCTGGTTGATACATGTGCCCTGGTTGGAACGCATAAATTTAATAAGATCATATTCGTCTGTTGTTGTTTTGCCTGTGCGGATAACAATCTTTTCAGCACTGATTTTTTCAACAACACCGTCGTTTTTAGCAATTACAACTACACCTGAGTCGTAACCTGCTTTATATTCCATACCTGTAGCAACGATTGGTGCTTCAGGACGGAGAAGCGGCACAGCCTGACGCTGCATGTTGGCACCCATCAGGGCACGGTTGGCGTCGTCGTTTTCAAGGAACGGAATCATAGCTGTAGCAACTGATACAACCATTTTTGGAGATACGTCCATATAGTCAACGTCTTCACGTGCTGCTTCAAGGATAAGGTCACGGCAACGTGCGTTTACACGTTCTCTTACAAAGTGACCGTCTTCATCCAGAGGTTCGTTGGCCTGTGCAACCACATATCTGTCTTCAACGTCAGCTGTCATATAAACAACTTCTTCTGTTACACGGCCTGTAGCTTTGTCCACTTTTCTGTATGGAGCTTCGATAAAGCCGTATTCGTTGATTCTTGCAAATGTGGCAAGGTAGGAGATCAGACCGATGTTTGGACCTTCAGGTGTTTCGATAGGACACATTCTGCCGTAGTGTGAGTAGTGAACGTCACGAACTTCAAAGCCTGCACGGTCACGGGAAAGACCACCAGGACCCAGAGCGGAAAGACGACGTTTGTGTGTCAGTTCAGCAAGTGGGTTTGTCTGGTCCATAAACTGGGACAGTGCGGAAGAACCAAAGAATTCTTTGATGATAGCAACAACAGGTTTGATGTTGATAAGGCTTTCAGGAGTGATTGTGTCTCTGTCCTGCTGGTCCATTCTTTCACGGATTGTTCTTTCCATTCTGATGATACCTGTGCGGAACTGTGCCTGCAGCAGTTCACCTACAGAACGGATACGACGGTTGCCCAGATGGTCGATATCGTCAAACTGGCCAACATCGTGTGAAAGACATGTAACATAGTTTACAGAAGCGAAAATATCGTCTGTAGTGATGTTTTTAGGAATAAGAACTTCACGGTTTTCCACCATCAGTGCTTTCAGGGCTTCTTCATCGCCGTTTGCCTGGTCCATAAGGGATTTCAGTACTGCGAAGGAAACTTTTTCATTGATGCCTTCAGCTGTCAGGTCAAAACCAACAACAGCTTTGTGGTCTACCATGCCGTTTGATACAACTTTTACAAGTGTACCGTCTTCTTTTTTAACGTGCATTACTGCAACGCCGTTGTTTTCAATTTCAATAGCCAGGTCTTCAGAGATGAATGCACCTTCTTCACACAAGATTTCGCCTGTCAGTGGAGAGATAACCATTTCGCCTGCGATTTCGCCTGCAATTCTGTTGGAAATTGAAAGTTTTTTATTGAATTTGTAACGACCAAAACGGGAAAGGTCATATCTTCTTGGGTCAAAGAACAGATTGTTGATGTGTGTCTGGGAGTTTTCAACTGTTGGTGGTTCGCCCGGACGCAGTTTTCTGTATGTTTCAAGCAGACCTTCTTCTGTGTTGGAAGTTGTGTCTTTTGCCAGTGTGGCTTCGATGATTTCTTCATCGCCGAAAACTTCGCGGATCTGTTCATTGCTGGACAGGCCCAGTGCACGCAGGAAGCTTGTCACTGGAAGTTTTCTGTTTTTATCAATACGAACATAGAAAATGTCGTTGATGTCTGTTTCATATTCAAGCCATGCACCACGGTTAGGGATGATTGTACCGGAGTACAGTTTTTTACCTGTTTTGTCGTGGTCAAGTTTGAAGTAAGCACCTGGAGAACGGATCAGCTGGGAAACGATGGCACGTTCAGCACCGTTGATGATGAAAGTACCGCTTTCTGTCATCTTAGGGAAATCGCCCATGAATTTTTCCTGCTGTTTGATTTCGCCTGTTTCCTTGTTCAGCAGACGGATAGTAACTTTCAGAGGAGCAGCATAAGTTACGTCACGTTCTTTACATTCTTTAACGGAATATTTTGTTTTTTCTTCCATATGGTAGTCAACAAATTCCAGTGCCAGTGTGCCTGTGTGGTCTTCGATAGCACCTGTATCGCGGAATACTTCCTTGATACCTTCATCGATGAACCACTGGTATGAGTTCTTCTGAACTTCAAGCAGGTTTGGCATTTCCAGAACTTCGTTGATTTTGGCAAAGTTCATACGCTCGGTTGTGCCAAGCATGGTAGGTTTTACAATCGCCATGTGTTCTTAATCTCCTTCATAAATATTATTTGCTAATAGGTATAAAGGCAACGGTGTACCGCCTTTACCCGCCGAACAGAATTACTTCAGCAGATAAATTTGGCATACCATAATACAAAAATTTTCATTTCTGTACCTTTTTTTGCAACTTTTCTGCACAGAATTACTACAAAAAACTTGCAAAAAAACTGTTTTAATTGCCAATGCCAATAAAACTTTGTACAATTAGCAGATTTTTTGATGAAAAATTCTGTTTTTTAGACAAATTTTTATCAAAATTCTGCAAAATTGGCGTAAGTAGCCATTATTGTGCATTATAGAATTATATCCTTATTCTGTCAAAATGTCAATATATGAATTGTAAAATAATAAAAAAGTGCTTGACAAAATTTTTTGCCGGCTTTTAGGCAGAAAGTGTATGGGTAAAATGGTGTTTTGCGGGACGGGAAACCCGTCCCCTACGCTTATATTTTTCGGGCGATTCGTGAACTGCCCCTGTGCATTTTATCAGAAAAAACCCCGCCACAGAATAACTGTAGCGGGGTCTGTCAATACTGAATATGAATAATCAGAGTTTATCAAAGGTTACTTTTTCCAGCTCATCGTTTACATACTGGCCGATGCGGGCAAATTCCATACGGAAGGTGCACAGGCCCGGTGTTTTCCAGGCGCAGTCAAAGCCCGGCTGGGTTACGCATTTTGCAAGAGCAAAAGTACCTTCAATAGCTTCTATAACCTGTTTCATATTTATTTCGGCTGCAGGGCGGGCCAGTTCATAGCCGCCTTTGGAGCCTTTATAGGATTTTACGATGCCGTTCTGCACCAGCTTATGCAGAATTTTAAGGGAAAAACGCAGGGTAACGCCCATCTCTTCGCTGATGCTGCGTGCATCTTTTCTGCCTTCTGCATTGGCAAGGCAGTACACGATTCTTATAGCGTAATCTGTTTCCTGTGTGATATGCATAGTCTTCTCCTGTAAGTCTTTATGATTTCATCTTAACGAATAGCTGATAAAAAGTCAAATTAATTTTTCATTAACACTATCAGTCAAGGAAGTCTTTCAGCTTTTTGTTTCTGCTTGGGTGGCGCAGTTTGCGCAGGGCTTTTGCTTCAATCTGTCTGATACGTTCACGTGTAACATTGAATTCCTTGCCCACTTCTTCCAGTGTTCTTGGGCGGCCGTCTTCAATGCCGAAACGCAGGGAAAGAACCTTTGCTTCTCTTGGTGTAAGTGTGGCCAGAACTTCGTTCAGCTGTTCTTTCAGCAGAGTGTGTGTAGCTGCTTCTTCCGGAACAGGTGCATCATAGTCCGGGATAAAGTCGCCAAGGTGGCTGTCTTCTTCTTCACCGATTGGGCTTTCAAGAGAGATTGGTTCCTGTGCAACCTTCAGAATTTCGCGTACTTTATCCTGTGGCATATCCAGTTCTGCAGCCAGATCTTCAACACTTGGTTCCTGACCGTTTTTGTGCAGCAGCTGTGACTGTACTTTCTTAACTTTATTGATTGTTTCCACCATATGAACAGGGATACGGATTGTTCTTGCCTGGTCAGCAATGGCTCTTGTGATAGCCTGGCGGATCCACCATGTGGCATATGTGGAGAATTTGAAACCTTTTGTATGGTCAAACTTGTCGGCAGCTTTCAGCAGACCAAGGTTACCTTCCTGGATAAGGTCAAGGAACAGCATACCGCGGCCAACATATCTTTTTGCAATGGAAACTACCAGACGCAGGTTTGCTTCTGCAAGGCGTTTTTTGGCTTTTTCGTCACCTTTCTGGATTCTTTCTGCCAGTTCAATTTCTTCGTCCAGAGTCAGCAGTGGGAATGAACCGATTTCTTTGAGATAAACTTTAACAGGGTCATCGATGCTTACGCCTTCACTTGCCAGTGATTTTTCAAATTTTTCAACATTGCTTTCTGTTAAAACTTCTTCCTCTTCTTCACCAAGGTCGATAATGTCGATACCTGCTGTTTCAAGGCTTTCGTAGAACTTGTCCACCTGTTCCACATCAAAATCCATATTTTCAAGGAACTGACCTATATCCTTGGAAGTGAGTTTGCCGTTTTTCTTGCCCAGCTCCATAAGGTCGGCCAATGTGGTGATTTTCTTTTCTTTTGCGCTCATAGTGTTCTCCTGTTATTTCTTTTTCTCTTTCAAAGCTTTCAGCCTTTGGGCGATTTCATCCACCGATTTTTCGCTGGCTTCGCTCTGGGAAAGCTTTGCTGTAAGTAAATTTTCGATATGCATCTGCATATCCTTGCCGGTAATTATTATTTCGGCATTGCGGGCGAATATACCCGCCAGCACTTTGGCTGATTCAGCCGGCATATGATAGGCCAGTGTGGCATAGTCCACAGCCACCTGCCGTTCAACAAGGCCTGTAAACGCAATGTAGGCCCGTTTCATATCTCCGTCTGTAAAATTGTCCGGTGTAAGCCTGTCCTTTACAAGGCTGTAAAAGCTGTTGTCCCTTATCAGCCCGCAGATTATCTGCTGCTGTGCAAAGGCCTTTGGCATTGTGTTGCCTTTCTGGCGGTAATCAACCTTTATGTTCCGCCCCACGCCCCGACGCAGCAATTCCTTTTCCTTTTTGTAGTTCTGCTGTCTGCGGCTTTTGTTTCTTGCACGCTCCAGTTGCAGCTTGATTGATGCTTTGTCAGTGGCTGTCTCATTTGCCAGACGGCTGCAGTAGACATCCTGCTGTATTGGGTTGTTTAAAGAAGCCAGTATATCACAGGCCTTGGTAAGATATTCCACTCTCTGTTCCGGAATTGAAATATC
This sequence comes from Oscillospiraceae bacterium, assembly GCA_017483145.1. GTDB lineage: Bacteria > Bacillota > Clostridia > Oscillospirales > Ruminococcaceae > RGIG3102. The sequence goes on from JAFULT010000096.1 coordinate 18,543, forward strand.
ATATTGGCTTTTCAGCTTCAGCAGATTGAAATCAAGGGCGCTGTTGGCGCCAGCCAGCAGCATTTCAAAACGCTGTGCACCGAATTTTTTTATGTATTCGTCCGGGTCTTTTGCCCCAGTCATCTGAAGCACCTGGACGGTTACATCCTCTTTTTCAAATATTTCCATAGCTCTGCGGGTGGCCTTCTGGCCGGCTTCGTCAGAGTCATAGGAAATAATTACTTTCCTGGCATAGTCACCTATCAGTTTTGCCTGCTGACTGGTAAGGGCTGTGCCCAGGGTGGCCACTGCATTGGTAAAGCCTGCCTGATGCAGGGCAATTACATCCATATAGCCTTCTGCAAGGATAAATGAATCCTTGCCGGATTTTTTTGCAAGGTTGAGAGCAAACAGGCCGTTGCTCTTTTTGAACACAGGGGTGTCACCGCTGTTCAGATATTTAGGGCCGCCTTCATCCCCCATTCGTCTGCCGCCAAAAGCAATCACATTGCCGCGCAGGTCTATAATCGGGAACATTACCCTGTCACGGAAAATATCGTACAGGTTGCCGTTTTTGTTTCTTGCGGCAAGATAACCGCGGACCATTTCATCATCAGTAAAGCCTTTGGTGCGCAGATAGTTGGTAAGCCCCTGCCATTCTGCCGGTGCATAACCCAGACCGAAATTCACTATGGTCTTGTCTGACAGCTGTCTGTCTCGCAGGTACTTTCTGGCGTTCCTGCCTGCATCACTGTTTAAAGTATCATAGAAAAATCTGGCAGCCAGCTTGTTCATCTGCAGGATTCTGGCCTTCAGCTTTGCCTGGCCGTCATCTTCGTCCGGCAGTGGCATGCCGCACTGCTGTGCAAGGTAGCGCACAGCTTCTATGTAGGACAGGGAGTTCATTTCCATAGTGAACTTGATTACATCCCCGCCTGCACCGCAGCCAAAGCAGTAATAGCTCTGTGTTTCAGGATAAACCATAAAGGACGGGCTGCGCTCTGAATGGAACGGACACAGACCTTTGTACAGACGGCCTGCGCGCTGCAGCGACACATAGCGGCTGATTGTATCGTGAATATCATTTCTTGCCACAAGCTCCTGTATATAGGTGGCCGGTATCGCCATAATCACCCTCCTTTACTGATTTTTCTTCTTTTAATTATATTTTACCATTAAAATGTATAATTTCTGTGGTAATTAAGTATTATACCACAAAATTATTTGATTTTCCACGCCTTTGGAATAAAAATATTGTCAAAAGTGGCTGATGCAAAATCATCGCTCATACCCTGGATATAGTCGGTAACTGCACGGTCCATACCTTCCCGGTCTGCTATTACCCTGTACATTACCGGCATTTTATCCGGGTTTTTATAATAGTATTTATACAGTTCTTCTATCAGTTTGTCCACTTTGCTTTCTTCAATCTTGGCAGCTGAATCTGTATACACATTCCGGTACATAAATTTGTGCAGTTTATCGTAATAGCCGTAGGTTTCTTCGTCCATCTTTATTTCTGCGCCGGAATTTTTTACCATTGAAGTGATAAGGGATGTGATTCTCTCACTTTTTGAATGACCAAGGAAGTCAGTACAGTCTTTTGGCAGGTCATTTTCTGTAAGGATGCCTGCTGTGATGGCGTCTTCAATATCATGGTTGATATACGCGATTCTGTCAGCATAGCGGACAATCACACCCTCCTGTGTGGACGGCCACGGACCTCTGGTGTGGTTGCGTATGCCGTCTATAACCTCTGCGGTAAGGTTGAGCCCTTTCAGTTCCCTTTCCAGATATTCCACAACACGGGCGCCCTGTTCAAAATGGGTAAAGCCATTCGGGTTCAGCATATTCAGTGCTCTTTCCCCCGCGTGCCCAAAAGGCGTATGGCCAAGGTCGTGCCCCATACCGATAGCTTCTGTCAGGTCTTCGTTAA
>JAFULT010000013.1 GCA_017483145.1 Oscillospiraceae bacterium
GCTGACCAGTGTATTTGGCAAGGGCGTGAAATACACCATTTCCCTGCCTGCTTGCCAGCGGGATGGAGATATTGTGGAAAGCAGTACAGCTGATTTCCTGCTGAACAGATACAGCGAACTGTTTGTACAGCTGTGCGACAGTTGTATTCTGCCAAGCCTTAAACAGAATATATAAAAAGACTAAACTTATAGATTGACAGGTACAGCGTTTGCTGTGCCTGTTGTTGTGTTTATGGGCAGATTATGATAAGCTGTAAGCAGACAGATAAAAATTGAATCAAACATTAACTTATATAAAAAACTTAAATAAATTTAAAAGGCATATAAAACTAATGAAAGATTTGAATTTTAGCATAACTTTGAACAATCATACATTTAATATTCGAACAAATATTAGACATACACTCTGTTCGTATGTTATTGATGGTAAATATAAGACATCTTTGGTATTTGGTTCAAACACATATGCAAATGTAACATACAAAAATGCAATCTTTAGTAGTACCGTTACAAAACAAAACATTTGGAAATTGTGGCTTGATACACACATAGTAATCCAAAAAAGGTACAACATGTTTTATTTTGAAACAACGAAACAAAAGCAGAATGTTGAAACAGAAAAAACAACCAGTGATAAATCATTGTATTATTCCGAAAATATTCTACATTTATATGAGATAATAATTAAAGAGTTATCTGAGTTATATTCTAATATCTCTGATAAAACAAGCTTTAAAAATCAGTTATGTGATTATTTTCAAGATGTTCACTATGATTTTATTGACCCTAATGAAATATTGGAATATGAATACTATGAATCTGACTGCATAGATGAAGAGCCTGTCATAGAAAGAATAACTGCTATAGACGAAGTTATAAATGATGTTAAAGAGTTTTTTGTTTCTTTTCGGCAAGCTGAAATGGATAGTAATTTAGTTTTTACTGTGGAAGACATAATTAAAGAAGTTCCTGAATTAAATAAAATTTCACATACATTCTTGAGCGAAGAGTTAAAGAATTATTTAGCTAAATACAATGACGAATTAATCAAACCAGACATATATTATGATAAATCAGACAAAATATATCATATCGCTAAACATCTTTTTGACACATATCAGTATTCTGTCTTTATAGGCACACTCGAAGAAAAAATAAATAAAATTCTTTCCGATATTGATAATTCTGTTATAGACAAGGAAGAGATATATGCGCATTTTAAAACATATTATAGTTCAGGACATATTCCCGATGATGAAGATCTCGCTCAAAGTATTAAAGATTATGTTCGTGCTTATATAGACTTTTATAATCTTTATCACAAATTTGTTGATTTGTTTGAAAGTGACGAAATTAAAGTCATTTGGGACGATAAAACAATTCAACTTTTTGAAAAATACGATAAAAAAGAAATATCTGTTGATTCACAATATTTTGAAGAGTATGAAGTGTACAGATATGTTATTCCTTACTATAGAAAACACTTTTTCAGAAAAAATAGCAATAAATATAAGCCAGTAATTGATAAACTTCCAGGTCTTATTTCATATGCAACTTCGATATATGATATACTTTTCAAATATCGTGTATTAATTGATACTGAAGATAAAGTTATTTATGATGAAGATGGGGATATTAAATCTGCATATGAAGAAATGATTACTATATCAATTAACTAATCTGCTATTTGTCTGATAGCACAAAAAATTACAAAAGCCAAGCTGAAAATACAGCTTGGCTTTTTTGTTTTATATAACAGTTTAATTATTTTTTAGGTGCTTTGTAAACAGTTTTTGTGGATGCCGGCTTTTTAGTGCCTGTGCTTCTGAAAACGCTTTTTTCTGTTTTCTGCACAGGTTTTCTTTCTTCTGCCTTTGGTACAGGTCTTGCAGGCTGTGCAGCCTTTCTTTCAACAGCCTGTGTGGCTGTAAAATCAACAGTGGCATCTTTTACAGCTGTGTCCACTTTCTGCTGCCGTTCCTTTTCATCCTTCTGTGCAAAGAGAAGTGCAATGGTGTCTTCACTGATTCTGTTGGCGTTCCGATAACCAGTATCCTGTGAAAAAACAGGGTTTTCGTGGGCAGGCTGTCTGTCATAGTCGGTTACAGGTTTTGCCGCAGGATAAACAGGTGCGTATTCTTTTACGTCTTCCTCTTCTTCATATTCCCATTCATCTTCTTCAACTTCTTCTACAGCCACTTTCTGTTTTCTTGCAGATTTTTCGGCTGAAGGTGCAATATAGAATGAAACAAACAGTGAATATGCACCCATTACCGCAAGGCCTGCATACAATAACAGGTCAGCTTTGTCCACATATGAGTTGGCAATACCGCCGATTATACCTGCAAGCATTGCTGCGCCACTGATAAGATAGTTCAGCAGACTGGCAATGTACAGCATCGGGCGTGCCATTGCTGACGGAGAATATGCGTTTTTGTAAAGCAACATAATGAAAACAAGTGATGTGATTGCCGCCAGACTGCGATACAGGAAATATGTGTTGGCGATTGGCTGTACATTGAGAATAACGCTGTGCATACACAGTGCCATAGGATAAAGAATTGTGAGTATCATTGGCAGTTTTTCGCTGTTTTTACCGCGGATGCCTTTGATACCGTATATTACAAGGCCTACGGATGCCAGTATCATCATAATATCATAGCCCAGGAAACCGCCTGTAACAGTGAAAATTCTGATAAGGTTGAACACTGATGATGCTATAAAAAGGATTGCCGCTGCAAAGCCGAATATGCCAACAGGAATTTTCAGAGGTTTTCTGCTGAATCTTTTGTCAGAGAAAATCAGCACGCCACAACAGATGGAAATAAGAAATACTATTCCCAGCATAAGGGGTGTGGTTACAATACCGTTCTGTGTGAGAAAGAAAGTTTCTTCTTCCAGAAGGAAAAGCACCTCATAAAGACGGCCTGCAAAAAACAGGACTGATACAAATATAAACAGAAGGTTGAAAAATACTGTCATAATTTCTCCTTTAAGACATAATCAGATTTATATGAAAATATACTGTATTGATATGTGATTCGTTCATTATATTAATGTATTTATTTTAATACAAATAAACAAAAAATACAACAGATTTAGCCTATTGTGACAATTTGTTAATATTACGGGGATGTTATGAAAAATTTTATAGGAATTTTTATTTTTTTACTTACAATAAACCTTTTTGTGCCTGTTATCTATTGCAGGGTGTACAGCCGGATGCCGGGGTATGAATTTATTGCACCGGAAAGTGTGCCTGCCGAAGAAACCGGACAAACTGTGACACTTATGGACCGGCAAAGCGGTAAAATGATGGAAATACCGCTTAAAGACTATCTGATAGGTGCAGCCGCCTGTGAAATGCCTGCTTTGTATGAAAAAGAAGCTATAAAAGCACAGATGGTGGCAGTCCACAGTTATTATCTGTACTGCCGGGAAAACCCGGAACATCTGAAAAACGGTTACATAGAAATAAACGAAGATAAAATGAGCGGTTATGCCAGCCCTGCAAGGCTGATGGAATACTGGCAGATGGACTATTATGATTATTACAATAAATTTGCGTCCTGTGCTGATGAGGTAATGGATAAAATACTGACCTATGACGGCAAACCTGCACTGACAAGCTACTATGCTGTTTCCTGCGGAAAAACCGCAGACAGCAAGGATGTATGGGGCCAGAGTCTGCCCTATCTTATAAGTGTGGACAGCAGCCACGACCAGATAAGCGACAATTATCTGCAGGTAAAAAAAATAGACAAAGACAGTATGTTCAGTCTTTTAAGAATAAATTACCCAAATATAAAGCTGGAGGAAGACCGGCCGAAGAGTTGGTTTGGGGACATTATATACACTGACAGCGGATATGCCGGGTTTGTAACTGTGGGCAGCGACCTGGTGCCTGCAGACCAGATAAGAAATGTGCTGGGGCTGCCCTCCACCTGCCTTATGATTTTTTATGAGGACGAAACCTTTTCCATAGCAACAAAAGGCTATGGCCACGGTGTGGGATTAAGCCAGTTCGGAGCAAACCAATTGTCACAACAGGGCAAGAAATATGATGAAATACTGGAATATTATTATCCGGGGACGAAAATTGAAGCATTGTAAACAACATCAAAAGCAGACTGCGGTCTGCTTTTTGTGTTTTATCATACAGTTGAATTGAAAACTTTTATAAGGTATAATAAAATCAGCAAAATGAAAAGCAAACTTTTCAGAAAAGGAGTGTATTTATGAACTTTAAAGAACCTGCTCTTAATCTTAAAGACAAACTGGTGGAATTCAGACGCGATTTTCACACTCATCCGGAAGTATCTTTCTGCGAAGAAAGAACAAACGCTGTTATCAGAAAATTCCTTGAAGACAATGGTATTGAAATTCAGGAAGTTGGTGCCGGCTATTCTGTAGTTGGTGTTATCCGCGGCGGTCATCCTGGCAAAACATTTGCACTGCGTGCTGATATTGACGCACTGCCAATGCCGGAACTGAACGATGTTCCTTACAAATCACAGAATGAAGGCGTTATGCACGCCTGCGGCCACGATGCACATACTGCTTCACTGATGGGTGTTGCACTGCTGCTGAACGAAGTAAAAGACCAGATGCACGGCAATGTAAAACTGCTGTTCCAGGCTGCTGAAGAAAAAATTCCAGGTGGCGCAAAGGAACTGGTGGAAAAAGGCGCTCTTGAAAACCCATATGTTGATGCTGTAATGGGCTTCCACGTAGGCAATGCCCTGCCTGTAGGCAAAGTTTCATTCGGTGCCGGTCCTGGTGCCGCTGCATGTGACACATATAAATTCAAAGTTATCGGCAAAGGCGGCCATGGTGCATATCCACACGCTACAATTGACCCTGTTGTGATTTCTGCATACTTTATCACTGCCCTGCAGTCAATCGTTTCCAGAAATATTGAACCTGTACAGGGTGCTGTTATCACAATCGGTTCTATTCACGGCGGTACAAAAGAAAACATTATCGCTGACGAAGTAGAAATGCTGGCCACAATCCGTTCCCTGGACGAAGGCGTGCGTGCATTGCTGCACAAACGTATCCAGGAAATCTGCAAAGGTACAGAGGCTATGTACGGCTGTAAGGTAGAATGGGAACTGGAAATGGGCTACCCTGTTCTTATCAATGACGGCGACTTTATCAACAAATATGCTGTTCCAAGCTGTACAAAAATTGTTGGTGCAGAAAACATTGTTGAATCCAAAAAATCCGGTATGGGCGGTGAAGACTTTGCATACTTCCTGCAGCAGAGACCTGGTTGTTTTGGTTCACTGGGTTCAGGCAATGCCGAAAAAGGTTTGACAAGAGGCGGACATACTTCCCTGTTTGACATTGACGAAGACTGTCTGTGGAGAGGCGCTGCCTGTCTGGCACAGACTGCTTGGGATTATCTGGAAGAAAACAAATAATTGATTATGAAAAAAATTGTAATTGCAATAATCAACCTGCTGGCAGTTGCACTGTGTTTTGATATAAAACGCATATATGATCTTTGTCAGTTTAAAGACGGAGCCGGAATAGGTATTTATATATTTTCCGGTCTGATTGAAATCAATGACAAAGTGCCATATGATAAAGTCCCGTTATATCTGATGGTGTTGGCAGCTGTTGTTGCAGCAGTATTGATACTTGATATTTATTTCATAAAAAATTCAAACAAATAATCAAATATCAAAAATCCCCACTCTGTATGAGTGGGGATTTTATTATAAAAATTATTATCAGTCTTTTTTCAGTCCGTATGGATATGGAATTTCAAAGTCTCTGCCAAAGAATACTTTTATCTTGTCAAAGTCGTCATTGCCGTATCTTTCAATAAAGTCCTGCTGAACTTTGTTGTTGATTTCTTCGCCTTAGGCACCAAAAATAGCTTTGATTACCTTGCCCATTGACTGGAACATATAAAGAGGAAAAGCTGTCAGCAATGCATCTTCACATTTTGATGGAAATTTTTCATTGATGTGTCTGTAATATCTGTCAATTACAAAACACTGCATATTCTGTGCAAATGCCATAAATTCTTCCTCTTTTCTATAATTTCACCGCAATATAAAACATAAAAAAGCCGCTTTTCAGCGGCTTCATAAATCAGGTATAAACATCCGGGTCAACAGTAAGTGTGAGCTGGTTTGGCAGATACTGTGAAGAAATAACCCTGGCTTTATAGGCCATAGGAGTTTCCCCTGTTACCTTTTTAAAAGCTTTGCACAGATAGTTGTCACCGGAAAAGCCTGTCTGCAGCGCAATTGTATTCAATGGCAGGCTTGTCTGTGTAAGCAGCTGTTTTACAGCATCTATACGCACGCTGGTAAGGTATTTGCCCGGTGTGGTGCCTGTATGTTTGAAAAATTCACGCACCAGATGGCTTTTGGAAATTTTGAGGGTTGCGGCCAGTTCTTCAACTCCATAAACATTGGAGTAATTTTCTTTGATAAGGCGCACCGCATCGATAATAACCTGGCTGGCAATAACGGCTTTTTTATCACCGTGGCTGAGAGTGTTGATAATTTCAAATGATATGTTGGAGATGTATATTTCACTGAGGCTGTCAAAATTCTGTACAACCTGTGTAATCTGCTGTGGCAAAAACGGCGCAAAAATGCCGCTGGTAATAAAGGCTGTACCAACTTCTTTTGAATATTTTTCCGCAATAATGCCGCTGATATTAAAGCCCATAATCTGGCAATCATCGCTTGGATGGATTACGATATGACCTTCACTGCAGATAATTTCTTATTTTTTCACTTCCAGGACAGTGCCGTGGCTGTCTGCTGTGCAGGAGCCTTTTACAACAAGGAAAAGATTTATTCCACTGTGGTCATATACTATATCCCGGTTGCCGCTTTGCTGGATAACGTTGCCTATATGGCAATATTTTTTGATATCAAAACTCATTTTTCCCTCAACCAACCATCTTAATTTTTAAAGGTTATTAAAATAAGTATATAACAAAGAGTTAAAAATATCAATAATTTGCTATACGATTTGTTAATATTTTTTGTAAAAAATATCATATTTTTGCTGTAAAAATGAAACAATATACCACAGGCAGGTTTGATAATTCCATTGTTTTATGATAGAATTTTACCGGGTGATAAAATGCATTATGTATATATTCTGGAATGTGCAGACGGCACATTGTACACAGGCTGGACAACAGACCTTGAAAAAAGGATAAAGGCACACAACGAAAAAAAGGGGGCTAAATATACCAAAAGCCGTACTCCTGTTTCGCTGTATTACTATGAAGAATATGAAACAAAAAGCGAAGCTCTGAAAAGAGAAGCGCGGATAAAAAAGCTGAAGCGCAAAGACAAAACAATGTTACGAAACAAAAATCATTCTGAAACCAGTTAGAACAAATGGTTACAGAATGATTTTTTAATGGAGAAAATACCAATGACAAGTAAATATTCTATTGTTTATCTGTAAAGTTTATCTACTTGACACATTATAAAATTATACATATCAGCCCCTGGCAGCCTTCGTTTACCACTTTTTCAATGGTTTCCACCAGCTTTTCTCTTGCTTCCGGTGGGATATTCAGCAATTTGGCGTTAAGGCCTTGGTTCACCAGTTCCTGCAAGGAGTTTCCCAGCAGATTTGACTGCCATATTCCCAGAGGGTTGTTTTCAAAATTGGACAGCATTGATGCCACCATATCTTCGCCGCTGGTTTCGTTGCCTATTATGGGGGAAACTGTTGTGGTTATGTCTGCTTTCAGTATATGCAGGCTGGGGGCCGATGCCGTCAGCTTTATACCGTATTTTGAGCCCTGTTTGACCATTTCCGGCTCCTGCAGGCGCAGTTTATCCACAGATGGCATAACGATTCCATAGCCTGTGGCCTCAACCTGCCGCAATGCAGGGGCTATTTTGTCATATTCGGACTTTGCATAAACAAGGGACTGCATCAGCTGCATAAGAGCCCAGTCATCCTTGACATCCGTACCTGTGATTGCTTGCAGGGTGTCATAATAAAGATTGCTGTCAACTGCTGTGTTTATTATGGCACTGCCTGTGCCATAGTCCAGCATATTGCATTCTGCATCTGTAATATGTTCTGTTTTGGAAAATGCGGCAACAGCAGTGGTTATACCGCTTATCTTATCCACCTTTTCAAAGTGGTTTCTGATGTTTTCCAGTATTTTTGTCTTGGGCTCAAAATCTTTGGACTGCATTGCAAGCCATTTGGGCAGTGTAATGCTTATCTCCTTTACAGGGAACTGTGTAAGTGCCAGCTGAAGAATCTCTTCTATTTTCTTTCTGTCCAGGTCCAGGCAGTTGGCAGGGACCACAGGAACACCATATTTCTGTGAAATATTTCTAGCTGTATGGACAGCTTCCTGTGACTGTGGTGATGCAGAATTAAGCACCACTACAAAAGGTTTGTTCAATGCCTGTAGTTGGGTGATTACTTTTTCTTCAGCTTCTATATAATTCTGCCTTGGAATATCGGTTACAGAGCCGTCTGTAGTTACCACTATACCTATAGTGGAATGTTCGCTGATTACCTTCTGTGTACCTATCCGGGCCGCTTTTTCAAAGGGAATTGCCTGTTTGAACCATGGGGTTTTTACCATTCTGGGGGCGCCTTCTTCCATATCACCCCGGGCACCTTTCACCATATAACCCACGCAGTCCACAAGACGCACCTTTAAATTCTGCTTTTCGTCCAGCAGGATATCCACACCCTGCTGTGGGATAAAGTTTGGCTGGGTGGTCATTACTGTCCTGCCGGAAGCAGACTGCGGCAGTTCATCTATGGCTCTGATGCGTTTGTCAGCATCGGTTATATTGGGAATCACCAATGCTTCCATAAACTTTTTGATAAAGGTACTTTTGCCGCTGCGTACAGGACCTACCACACCGATATAAATATCGCCGCCTGTGCGATTTTCTATACTTTCGTTAATATTCATATCATCACCTCACAGTCCGTAGGCCGGTTTAATCAGCATTCTGTCTTCATAAAGTATGTCAGATTCCAGATTGTTCTCTGCTGTTATAACCGATATATCAGTTCGGTATCTCATTGCAATATCAAACACCTTTTCCCCTTTTTTGCCATAATAAAGTATCAGTGCATCCGGCTGCCGTATAACCGGCTTTTCGGTGTCTTCTGTAAAAAGGGAAATAACAGATATTTCTTTTTTTCTGATAATGTACCCTGACAGACCGATGCTTACATTGGCTCTTAGGATATCTTCTGAAATGGCGGTATTTGCTTCGACCGGCTGGCAGGTAAGAAGAAGTTCATCGTCTGAATTTATTTCTGTGCCTGCATCAACTGTTATATCCCGGCTTTTTGTAAAGCATTCATATTCATTCTGACTGTTTTTTACTATGGCACTTACAGTCAGCTTTGATTTCAGTATATTCCTGCCCATATCAGCAGATAAATAAGGGGCGGAAATATTTATAAAATGATGTACGGGAGTATAGCCTGTGCCTATCACATCTTCAATGGTATAGCGCAGGTTTTTATTCAATGACTGTATATTTTCGCTGTATGCAATAGTTTTCTTTTCGCTTGAATATTCATATTTCTTTGAAAAGGCATCAAGGGCAGTAAAAACACTTTCCCTGCGGAATGTTTTTACATCCAGCTGGGCTGTAAGAATACAGTTTATCTTTTTGCTGTCTTCATTCTGTGTTACAGTAAAACTGATAACAGACAGCTCTGCATATGCGGCATTTTTTTCATCTGTACCGCTGATATCAACCACCTGGTTGTAGGCAAAATTTTTCTTCAGATGAAGGATATCGTTATTATCAGGTACGGTATATGCAATATCCGCTGTTACATCCCCTTTTATATTTATCCTGTCCCGGTATACCTGAACTGTCATATTGGTGTTATGTGCTGAAATTCCGAGAATTTTTTCTGTCTGCCGTGGAATGTCTGTTTCATCTTCCATTGAAAACTGTTTAATGGCGCTTCCGCAAAGGGAAAAACCTGTGATTTCCCGGCTGTCTGTGCATACAGACGGGCTGTTTATTGCTGTTATTACCGGCAGTTGCTGTGCTGTATACGCCTTTATGGCAAATGAATACACACCGTTTACTGAAATTCGGCTGGAGTTCACCGCTCTGGTGTTTACATACTGCGTCCGGCCTGTAACCGATATAAAATGATGTCCTGTTACAGCAGAGGACATATCCAGTTGCTTTTGGAAAGGCTGTTTTTTGGTTATAACGGTAATATTTGCCCCCTGTGGCGGCTGATAAAATACGCTTATTCTGAAAAAGCCTTCAATAACAAGCTTGTTGCCGTTTATATATTTCTGTGTAATTATATGTTCTATATTTGTTTTTACAATCTTGAAAACAGCTTTGTCGTAGTCTGCCAGCAGAATATCCTGTTCCACCTCTGTTTCACAGATTGTGTTAAAGAATTTTTCTGTGGTGCTGATACTGTCTGTAATAAGTATATCTGACATATATTGTCTCCTTCCTATCCGGCGTAAAAATGAGGTGCCTTGTAAAATATATGAAAGATATGTATATATTATTCTGTATTTGCTTTGCATGGTAAATTATAATATAATAATATAAAATACTTATAAGGAGTATTGTTTTGAAAAACGTTGATAAAAACAAACTGAAATATATTGCTCTGGCAAATACAGTTATCCTGTTTGCATATGCTTTTGCCGTAAGCGGAATCTATTATGAAACCAATGACGATGCAACACTTAGCAATATTCTGAACGGGGCTTTTGGCGGAAACGGCTACGACCTGATTTATGTAAACATATGGCTGTCCCGTTTTATGAAAATACTGCAGGACATTTTTACCGGCAGCAATATGGTGGTGGTTGTCCAGCTGGTTTTTGTATTCCTGAGCATATGGCGGATTATTACACTTATAATGGAAAAATACAATGCTGTGCAGGGGCTGATTATGGCAAACATACTTTTTCTGCCTTTTGCAACAGAACTTATTTCAAAATTCCAGTACGTAAAGACAAGTACAGTTATTATCATTGCCGGGCTGATGCTGATTGCAGTAAATCTGGCAAAAACAAACATCAGACTTTTTACAGGGTATCTGCTGGTTGTTGTAGGGTGTGGCATAAGATTTGACAGCTTTCTTGCCGCAGGTGCTCTGTCCGCTTTCACCCTGCTGTATTATTTCTTCAGGCTGGACAGCAACGGCAAGATGGCTGCCATTAAAAAAATGGTGGTGCTGTTTGTAATTGTTTTTGGGCTTGAAGGCGTAAACAGGGTGTATTATTCCACAAACCCTGCCTGGAAAGATTTTACAGAATATAACCGGGCCAGGACAAAATTGTCTGATTACAAAGAAAACTATATTCCACTATATTTTGACAATGTTGTTGCACAGGGATTTTCTGAAAATGATGTGCAGCTGATGTACAACGGCAACTATTTTGACAATACGTATTTCACAACTGATGTGATTTACAGGGCTGCCGATGCTGTGGGCAACAAGCCTGTAAAAAATATTATTGCCGACTATCTGCATATAGTTATAAATCTGTTCCACCCACTTAATGAAAAGATTTATAAACTGGGCTTTATACTGTGTCTGCTGCTGTTTGTGTTCAGTGATAAAAAAAGCAAGCTGTATCAGTTTGGCACACTGGCGATGTTTGCTTTACTGATACTGTATCTGATGACTGTAAACAGATTTATGTCACGAATAGAGGCTATGCTGATTATTGCCCTGGCCATAAACTGTGTGATGTGCTTTGACACCGGTGTTATAGGTAAATTCCAATTGATAAAGATTGTACATATAACAATGGCAGTGATTATCCTGCTGTGTATGCCTGTGCAGTTACGCTACCGGCAAGGAAAATACAACGCATATCTTGCCACAGGACATAAATATGAAAATATTATTCTTGAAATGAGCAGCAGCAAGGAAAACCTGTACCTGTTTGATTCTTCACAGACTGATTATTTTGCAGGATATGATGTGTTCAGCCCAAGGCCTGCAGGATTTTTCAGCAATATATGTCCTACCGGCAGCTGGTATTCCAACAGTATATACTCCAACAGTGTGCTGGATGCATATAATATGGAAAGTCCGCTGATAGACAGTGTGAACAATCCAAATGTGTTTATTTCCAATGAAAGACTGGATATAAAACTGAAGTATGTACAGGAACATTATGACCAGGCTGTTTATGCTGTGAAAGTGACAGATAACGGAATATGTGACTATCAGTTCAGAAAAGATTAAAACAAAAAGAGTAAGGCAGCCGCTTTACTCTTTTTTAGTTTATTTTATTATGGACAACCGTATATTTTTGTGATAAAATATTTTTTATAAAATGTGATGATTAGAAAAAGTAGGTACAGGGTGCCGTCAGAGAGAAGCCGGTGGGTGCAAGGCTTTGGGATTACCGGTACTGAACCAGTCTATGAACAGCCGCAGGGAAAACTGCAGATGCAGAAACTGCGGACGGCAGTCACCGTTAAAAGACATTCGAGGCGCAGACTATAAGTCTGAATTTAGGTGGTATCGCGGATTTTATTCGTCCTAAGTATAACTAGGGGTTATGCTTGGGGCTTTTTTATTTGCCCCATAACCCAAGACAAAGAAAGGATAAATGAAATGAAACTGAAAAATTTAGTAAGTCAGAGATTCAAGGAAAGACCAGCCGACTGCGTTATTGACAGCCATGCACTGATGGTTCGTGGCGGCTATATGAAATATGTTGGCAGCGGTATTTTTTCTGAATTTCCAACTCTGAGAAGAGTTACACAGAAAATTGAAAGAATTATCAGAGAAGAAATGGATGCTATCGACGGCCAGGAAGTGCTGTTCCCTGTTGTAATGCCTGCAGAACTGTGGGAAGAATCCGGCAGATATGACAGCATTGCCAGCGAACTGGTGCGTTTCAATGACAGAAACAAATCCAGAATGGTTCTGGGTATGACACACGAAGAAGCAGCTGTACAGCTGGTAAGAGAATATGGTCAGTCATATCAGCAGTATCCATTTATGATTTATCAGATACAGAGAAAATTCCGTGACGAAGCAAGACCAAGAGCAGGTATGATCCGTGTACGCGAATTTACTATGAAAGATGCTTATTCTTTCCATACTTCACAGGAAGACCTGGAAGAATATTACCAGAGATGCTATGATGCATACAACAATGTGTTCCGCCGTGCAGGCGTGCCTGAAGTTGTAACAGTTGCATCTGACAGCGGTATGATGGGCGGCAGCATTTCCCACGAATATATGCTGCTGAACGAAATCGGCGAAGACTCCATTGTTCTGTGTACAGAATGTGACTACAGAGCAAATATGGAAGCTGCAGAAAACATTGTGAACAATGTTTCCACAGGCATTCTCAACGAACTGGAATGTGTAGAAACACCGGACTGCAAAACAATTGAAGATGTATGTGCATATCTGAAATCTGATATCGCAGCAAGCTGCAAGGCTGTTGTATATCAGAAAAATGCTGATGACAAATTTGTTATTGCATTTATCCGTGGCGATTACGAAATCAACGAAACAAAACTGCGCAACCTTGTTGGTGAAGATATCCACCCTGGTGTTATCACAGAAGATGACCCAATCGTTGCAGGCTATATCGGTCCTGTAGGTATATCTGACAAAGTGGAAGTTTACTATGACATGTCACTGAAAGGTGCCGAAAACCTGGTTTGCGGTGCAAACAAAGAAGGCTATCACTACACAGGTCTGAACATTGAAAGAGAAATGGGCGAAGTAAAATACTTTGACCTGGCAAAAGTAAACGAAGGCGGTATCTGCCCACATTGCGGTAAACCTGCACTGACAATCAAACGTGGTATTGAAGTAGGCAACATCTTCCAGTTGGGTACAAAATACACAGAAAGCATGGGTATGACATACACAGATAAAGATGGCGTGGCTCACAACCCTATTATGGGTTGTTACGGCATTGGTGTAGGCAGACTGGCAGCTTCTGTATGTGAAGCAAAACACGATGCTTACGGCCCAATCTGGCCAATTTCCATCGCTCCATGGGAAGTACATCTGTGCTGTATCCGTCCTGACGATGAAAACGCAAAAGAAATTGCAGACAACATTTACAGCGAACTGAAAAAACACGGCGTAGAAGTTATCTACGATGACAGAGCAGGCGTGCGTGCAGGCGAAATGTTTGCAGATGCTGACCTGCTGGGTGTGCCAATCCGTCTGGTTGTAAGCCCAAGAAACCTGAAAGAAAACAAAATTGAAGTTTCCACAAGAGACAAATCCCTGAAGGATATGGTTGATGTAAATGATATTATCAACTATGTAGTGGAACTGAAAAACAAAATGTTTGCTGAACTGGCATAATTTAACCATTAAAAAGGCAGGTGTTCCCTGCCTTTTTGTTTTGTATACAGACAACCACCAGCTATGCTGGTGGAAAATGCTTTAGCTTCAAGCATTGAGCGAAGCGAAATGTCATTCCGAGCATAAGCGAGGAATCTTTGCAATTAAAGAAACATAAAAATAATTGCTCTAC
>JAFULT010000097.1 GCA_017483145.1 Oscillospiraceae bacterium
CCTGTCAATGATAGACAATGGTACTTTTGTGCCGTACTATAAATCATTGATAAATATGATTTTTGATATGAAAAACTGTTGTATCAGATACGGAGCACATTTCAGGGAGTAAAAGTTTTGATTTATGAATAAAGGAAAAAATATAGAAATTACATCAGCCGGCCTGCATATTATGGCCATGGTGTTTATGCTGTGTGATCATCTGTGGGGCACAGTAGTGCCAGGGAACGACTGGCTCACCTGCATTGGCCGTATTTCGTTTCCGATTTTTGCATTTATGATTGTGGAAGGCTATTTCCATACCGGCAATCTGAAAAAGTATGTAAAGCGCCTGTTTCTGTTTGCTCTGATTTCAGAAATACCCTTCAACCTTGCTATGGGCAGCAGGCTGTTTTACCCGGTTCACCAGAATGTGCTGTGGTCTTTTCTTATGGCCATAGGCTTTATACACTGGAATGAAAAAGCAAGGAAAAGCGGCAAAAAATGGAAAATGGCACTGACAGCTGTTATTTCCGTAATACTGGCATATCTGCTGGGAATTATCACTATGGTGGATTTTTATCACGCCGGTGTCCTTACAGTTCTGGTGTTCTATTTTTTCAGAAACAGAAAATGGTATAATTATATGGCGCAGTTTATATGCCTGTGGTATATCAATATGGAAATACTTGGCGGTTATTCCTATCAGCTGAACATACTTGGGCAGACATATTTTGTTGCCCGTCAGGGATTTGCCTTGCTGGCTCTGATTCCGATATGGCTTTATCGCGGCCGTCAGGGCTATCATACAAAAGCTTTCCAGCATTTCTGCTATTGGTTTTATCCTGTGCACCTTCTTGTGCTTGGACTTTTGAAATTTGTTTTGTAATAATATGGGTGTAAGATGAAAGAAACTATCAGCCGAATAAAGAATATGGAGTCTGTCTTTGACTTTTTGCAGAAAATGGTAAAAGAAAAATCTGTTTCTGTGTGCAGTGAAGACTGGTTCAGAATACATCTGAATAATTTGTTGGCATATTATGAAGGCGGGCAGTGGCTGGCTGACTATCAGCTTGACGAACAGGGTGGCATACCTGAAAACTTAAAACGCGGTGTACTGTCACAGGACGGTGTTTACAATTTTCTTGCGTATATATCAGACTATTTATAATAAACAGGAGATAATAATGTTTGAATTCAACAGCTTACAATGGACAAGACAGCCCGACGGCTATTCAATGGAAGACAATAAAATTACAATAACTACAAAGCCGCATACTGACCTGTGGCAGAGAACCTACTATCATTTCAGAAACGACAATGCACCTGTGCTGCAGATGAAAACAAGTGAAAAATTTTTCTCATTTGTGGTAAAAACAGACTTCACCGGCAGCCACCACCGATTTGACCAGTGCGGCATTGTTATGTACCTGGACAGCGAAAACTGGCTTAAAGCTTCTGTTGAATATGAAAATGAACAGTTTCAGCACCTGGGCAGTGTGGTTACAAACAACGGCTATTCCGACTGGGCCACAACTGCAATCCCTGCTGATGTGAAAGCAATGTGGTACCGCTTCAGCCGCCGAGAAGATGATTACTGCGTGGAATGCTCCTATGACGGCATAAACTTTTCACAGATGCGTATCTGCCACATGCATAAAGGCGGGGGAGAAATCAGCTTCGGTATCTATGCCTGCAGTCCTGAAGATTCTTCATTTACAGCAGTTTTCACAGATATGGCTATTACAGAGTGTATGTGGAAAGCACATAACGGACAGAAACCGGACGAGGAATAATTATGACTATAAAAACATTGAACAAAGATTTTACTGTCTGCAAAATAACAGATTATTCACTTGTAAACTTTGAAAGCGAATTCTGTTTCACAGGAAAGACAGACGAAGAAAAATCACTTGTCTGTCTTACCCGGAATACACCTGCCAACACAACAGACAGGGAAGATGGCTGGCGCGGTTTCCGCATAGAAGGTGTGCTTGACTTTTCACTTGTAGGCATACTTTCTGAAATATCAGCAATACTTGCAGCTGCAGAAATCGGCATTTTTGCAGTATCCACCTTCAATACAGATTACATTTTTGTAAAACAGCCGGATGAAGAGAAAGCTTTGGAAAAGCTGACAGGAAACGGCTATACAATAATCAGATAATTATGGAAAAGAAAAAGATACAGATTGATATTTCGGATTATCCGTCACAACTGCATACATATTTTTATAATGCTGATATTTATGACAGCAGCTGCGGAGAGAATTCACAGGTGCTGTACAGCAGTGCGGGTTATTATATAAAAATTGCCCCAAAAGAAACACTTGCAAGGGAAGCAGCGGTTATTGATTATTTTTATGATAATGGTATCGGCGCAGAGCTGGTGAAATATATTTCCGCGGACAAAGATTATATGGTCACACGCCCTGCACCGGGGCAGGATGCCACACATTACCTTGATAATCCACATAAACTGTGTGAAACCCTTGCAGCGGCTATGAAATATCTTCACAGCCTGCCAATGGACAATATCACTCTGTCTCCGTCTATGGAATATTACAGGTCAGATAATGTGCTGGACTGTGACACATATATCCATGGGGATTTCTGCCTGCCCAATATTATGCTGGAAGATTACAGCTTCAAGGCTTTTATAGATGTGGGTCTTGCAGGTGCAGGGGACAGGCATATAGATATATTCTGGTGTATATGGAGCCTGTGGTTCAATCTTAAAACAGATAAATTTACAGATTATTTCCTTGACTTGTACGGCAGGGAAAACATAGATATGTCAAAATTAAAGTATATTGCAACAAAAGAAGAAAAACTTTAAAACAGGTAAAAAATAACAAATATTTTGTAAAATTTTTGTTGACATATACATATACGGATGATATAATTATTTTTGGTAAAATTGAATTTAACTTATAAAGAGTGACTGAGGGACCGGCCCAGTGAAGTCCGGCAACCTGCGAAAGTAAGGTGCCAAATCCGGCGGTGAAAACCGGGAGATAAGTAATTTATACTCACAGGTTTTTTGCCTGTGAGTTTTTTAATGTGTGTATTAAAAAATATGCCGTTAAAGATAGGTTGAATTCAAGTTAAGTTTATATATACAGACACAAAAGAAAAAGGAGAAAACTATGTCAAGAGTATTTTTTACATCAGAATCAGTTACTGAAGGCCATCCAGATAAAATCGCTGACCAGATTTCTGACGCAGTTCTGGACGAAATCCTGGCAAACGACCCTGACGGTCGTGTAGCCTGTGAAACAGCTGTTACAACAGGTATGGTTGTATGTATCGGTGAAATCACAACAAAACACAATGTTAATATCCCTGAAGTTGCAAGAAGAGTTATCCGCGAAATCGGTTACGACAGAGCTAAATACGGCTTTGACTGCGACACA
>JAFULT010000098.1 GCA_017483145.1 Oscillospiraceae bacterium
ACAGAACAGGGGTGCTTTATGACAGAGCTGTAATTGAGAGATTTTTGGCGGGCGGATGTGGGCATGGCGAATCGGCAACGGGACGGGAAACCCGTCCCCTACGATTTAATGGGAATACAAGTCACAACATATGAGATTCTTCACTTCGTTCAGAATGACAGAATGGCAGGGCAGTGCGTTTAATCGGCTATGCGGGGGCAGGTTTGCCGCCCTGTTTTATGCACACAAAAAAGACGGCATATGCCGTCCTTTATACATATTATTTACCCAAAATTTCCTTTGCTTTCAGCAGTGCAACGATAGTTTTGCCGTCTTTGATAGTTCCGTCCATACACATATTCCAGGCCTGTTCAAAAGGCATTTTTACTGTGGTCACAAATTCATCATCGTCCGGGTGGGTTTCGCCTTTGGTCAGACCTGTGGCAAGATAGATATAAATCTTTTCGCCGCAGTAGCCCACTGTAGGCCACATTTCCCCAAGGTTGAAGTAATGTTTTGCTGTAAAGCCGGTTTCTTCGCTCAGTTCGCGTTTGGCGGCTTCAAAAGGATCTTCCCCTTTTTCCAGTTTGCCTGCAGGGATTTCCAGCACTTCGGCATCAAAGGCGATGCGGTACTGTCTGATAAGATACACATTGCCCTCATCATCAACAGGCAGTATGGATGCGCCGCCATTGTGCAGCACAACTTCGCGCTGATGCTGTTTGCCGTTTTCGAGTATAACCTGTTTTGTTTTTACTGTGAAAACCTTTCCGCTGAAAATGGTTTCTTCGCTGATAGTTTTTTCTGTATGTGCCATAACAATACCGTCCTTTGATTGATGATTATAATATACAACAGATTGGTGTGTTTTGCAATGTGTTTTGGGTGTAAGCGGACGAACACAGTTCACCCCTGTGGGATTACAGTTATATGTAAAATGCGTAGGGGATGGTCTCCGGACATCCCGTTGCGGGCGGATGTGGGCATCCGCCCCTACGGAAAGGGGTTCGGGGCCGTAAGGCGGGCGAATCGCAATCCACTGGCCTCGCAAGGACAAACTCGGCCTTTTGCCTGCGGCAAAACCGTTCATGCAGCTACGCTACCCCATGTTTCGCGTGCCCCGAAGGGGTATGGTTACTTTTGCGCCAAAAGTAACGCCAGCGCAGCGTCAAAAACCTATACAAATATTTAAAAGAAATGATTATAATCAAAATTATAACTCTATGAAAATTTACAGTACAAAGATTCTTCAGTCGCTTTGCTCCTTCAGAATGACAATGTTGCGGGAGGCAGAACGCCTCCCCTACGGATTGGATATAAGCACAAAGCAGAGTTTTGTCATCCTGAACGAAGTGACGCGTGCCCTTTAGGGTAAGGATCTTTGTGGCAATAGTTACAGCAGAATTATTGCTTTATACCGAATTACAGTACAAAGATTCTTCACAGGCACAGCCTGTTCAGAATAACAGAATTACAATATAACAGCATCACACAAAAATAAAAACAGGCTGGGGTACAGCCTGTTTTTTCACACTTATTTTTTATATTTTTCGATTGCAGCTTTCATGCCTTCGATGTCTGCACTGCCGTCTGTGATGAATTTCATTTCTTTCAGTTTGTCTTCCAGATTTGTCACGTGGCAGGCAGGTGTGTTGCGGTTTACGGCAACGTCACAGTTGTTGTTTGTGAAAACAACCAGATTCCGGCTTGTGCCGAATTTTACACCTTCTGCACGGTAGATGTCGCGCAGCAGCTTTACATTGCCTTCCATAGCTTTTACAGGGTTGGCAAAAGTTTTGCGGTCGCCCTTCCAGATCTGTGCCCATTCGTCAGAAGAAAGGTCGCCGTAAATCTGGCCGATCTGTGGCTGCAGGCTGATAGCCATTGTGCCGGATGTGCCCAGCAGCAGGCCGTCAAAAGTATGTGTTTCACCTTCAAATTCCACAGTAACAGGGCCCATTACTTCGTAATTTCTCTGTTTTGCCACTTTTTTCAGTGCATCTTCCAGTTTTTCTGCAGCTTTTGGGTCGATATTATATTTTTTCTTTCTGAAAAAGATGATATCGTCGCCGCCAACATGATACAGGTAGAGGAACAGCATTACAAGAATCCAAAAAATATATATGTTTTTAGCAATAAATTCAAACATTTTAGCCTCCGGATAGGTGTGATATTTTAAAATTATATCATTTTCGATATGAAAAGACAATATAATTTTTAGAAGTTGTTGTATATAAAGCTGGCTGATGCGCCATAGCCGCCGTTATTCATAATGAAACCGGCCATAATAAACGCGATAAACACATAGTAAACCAGCCATCTCTGCCACTGCGGATGTTTGTCAAAGGCTGTGGTCAGGCATTTGTTTTTAAGTCTGAAGTTGCGGTACAGGTCCATTGCAATGAGAATTGCAAGTGTAAGGATGTTGTAGGCAATGTAGCCGTAGATAAGCAGAGGTGTGGCGTCAAAGCCGGATTTTACGCTGTTGTAGATGCCCTGTGCAAAGGTGGACAGGCTGATGTCTGTAAACAGGTGTGTCAGATAGTACCAGGCTGACGGCAGGTCACTGCAGCGGAAGAAAATCTGGCTGAAGGTTACAAGGCTAAACACCACTGCCACCTTGCCCCAGAATTTGTGCGGCGGCGGATTTTTGGCAGGTTTGCCCAGTTTTCTGTGCAGCAGTTCTTCGCCTATGCGGTACACCGCGTGGCACAGACCCCAGATAACAAAGTTCCAGGTGTTGCCGTGCCAGATGCCGCTGGAAAGAAAAACCAGCAGGATAGCTGTGAGAACAGGCGGTTTTTCAAACTTTGCCCCAACAACAGGCAGTTTTTTCATAGGATTGTACCACACGAAAGGTGTGAAGATATAATCCTGAAAAAAGTTTGACAGTGAGATGTGCCAGCGGCTCCAGAACTGTGAAAAGTTGGTGGCAAGATATGGGGTTTTGAAGTTTTCTGTAATATCAAAGCCCATAATCATTGCACTGCCGCGGGCGATGTCGCTGTAGCCGGAAAAGTCTGCATACAGCTGGAAGGAATACATAAATGCTGTGAAAATCAGCATAAGGCCTGTGTAGCTGTAAAGGTCAGAGTGTACCCGGTTGACTGATTTTGCCAGCACGTCTGCCACTGCAATTTTTTTGAAAAAGCCGATAAGCATCAGCTGCAGGGCAGTGCGCACACGTGAATAATCAAAAGTATGGTCTTTGTCCAGCTGTGGCAGGAATTTGTTGGCGCGGTCGATAGGACCCATAAGGATGTGTGGGAAGAAAGAGATGTAAACCGCAAATTTCAATAAATTCTGTTCTGCGCGGTATTTGCCCAGGAACACATCAATAAGGTAGGACACCGCCATAAATATGTAAAAGGAAATACCTGCAGGCAGAAACCATTTTGTCAGATCAAACTGTGTGCCTGTAAGGGCTGTAATCTGCGCAAGGAAAAAACGGTTGTATTTGAAGAAAACCAGTATGCCAAGATTCAGCACAAGGCCGCCAAGGAACAGCAGTTTCTTTTTACCCGCCTGTGCTGTGTCCACCGCTTTTGCCGTGGCATATGTGGCAAGGGTAAGGGCAGGCAGCAGAAGCAGGAAACGCACTTCACTGCAGTAGTAAAAGTAATAGCTTACTGCCAGCAGATAGCCGTTGCGGTATTTTTTCGGCACAAGGAAAAAGCCAAGGCAGACCAGCGGCAGGAAGATTATATAATTAATTGAATTAAAGTTCATAATAACCTCTGTAAAAAATAATCCACCTTATATTTTACCAATAATTACAGGGAAAATCAATAAAAACACACTGTCTTTGTGCCGTATATTATGGGGGAGAAGGGTTGGTATGCGGAAAGGATTGTGCAGCATATCGGCTGCGGGCGGGGACAGAGCCCCGCCCCTACGATTGCATAAGAGCAACGGTTGTGTGCTTATGCAACGGGACGGGAAACCCGTCCCCTACGGGGTATTGCGTTAAATCAGCTGCGTAGGGGATGGCCTCCGGACATCCCGTTGCGGGCGACCACAGGTCGCCCCTACAAAAGGGGTTCGGGGAAAGAATTTCCCCGAATATAAATCGCTGTGGCTGCGGAGAGCAAAAATATTTCAAGGGCTTTAGCAGGTTGAAATATTTTTGCGAAAATCGCGAAGAAATTTGTCGAGCGAGTGAGCGAAGCGAATAAGGTTTCA
>JAFULT010000099.1 GCA_017483145.1 Oscillospiraceae bacterium
CAAAAAGCTCTTTGATTTTTGTATCTTTGCCAACAAAACTTTTCAGTTCATCAATAGTCAGATATGCCTGCTCTGTACTGTCAAGTCCGCACATTACAATAGGTACACCGCTGTGGAAAACATAGTTGAATGCATCCGGGTCAACCCATACATTGAATTCAGCTTTTGGTGTAATATTGCCTTCATATGCAGAACCGCCCATACAGATAATACGTTTGATAAGGGGTTTTATTTCCGGGTAACGCATAAATGTGATGGCTATGTTGGTAAGAGGCCCAAGAGTAATCAGTTCCAGTTCACCATTGGCGGCAATTGCTTCGTCTCTGATAATATCCCAGGCATATCCGTCAAATTTTCTGCCGCTGTTTTTCAGCATATAGCCGCCAAGGCCGCCTTTGCCGTGTACACCGTCAGAATCCATACCTTTTATAAACAGCGGCTGGTCAGCACCTATGCCGATTTTACAGTCTATACCCAGATATTCAATAAGCCCAAGGGCGTTTTCACTTGTAAAACTGTAAGAAACATTTCCGAGAACAGGGGTGATTGCTTTAATATCAAGTTCCGGGTGTGCATTGGCCAGCATAATGGCTATTGTATCGTCAACACCGGGGTCAGTATCTATAATAACAGGTCTTTTTAACATATTTACCACTCCTTAATAGTTTTTGCAGGCATCAAGCAACAGCTGTACAAATGCTTCTCTGTCAATATCCACACCCACAAGAGCGTTGTCTTTTTCTGTGTCTCTCCACGGGCGGAAATCGCATATTGTGGCAGCATAGCTGTCTTTGCCATCGATGTCAACTCTTGCAATGCCCTGTCTTGTTTTGATTAATTCTGGGGCAATAAGATATGTAATGGTTACTGCATCGTGCACAGCACATCCTGTAAAGTTGGCGTTCTTTTTGTACATAGCCATATAGAATTCAAATGCTTCGGCGATAAAGTCGCTGGCTTTTGTACCGATTGCTTTGATTGTGTTTATATCATCCGGGGTAACAATGGCTTTCATTGTTACGTCAAGGCCGCACATAACCAGTTTTACACCGCTGTTGAATACAATGCTTGCAGCTTCAGGGTCAGCATAAATGTTGAATTCAGCTGTTGCATTTGAATTGCCCTGGAAAGCGCCGCCACCCATAAGTACGATTTTTTCTATTTTTTCCTTGATATGTGGATATGCTTTCAGAAGAATGGCAATATTTGTCAGTGGTCCTGTAGGTACAAGAGTTATTTTTTCATTGCTTTTTTCCAGTTCAGTTCTGATAAAATCAATGGCATCCAGTTCTTCAGCCTGTTTTTCTGCCTTTGGCAGCACAGCTGTGCCCAGACCGGATTCGCCGTGTGCATATGCTGCAATAATCTGCGGTCTGACAAGGGGCTGTTTTGCACCCATTGCAACAGGTATTTCGGCTCGACCGAAATATTCCACTACATCAAGAGTATTTCTTGTTGTTTTTTCAATGGTCTGATTGCCGGCAACGGTTGTAATGCCACGGATATCCAGTTTGTCACTCTGCAGCGCCAGCACCAGCGCCATAGCATCATCTATACCGGTATCTACATCTATAATTACAGGTATTTTGCTCATTGTTTAACCTCCGGTTCAAAATATATTTATAATTATATCTTAACATAATATAGTATGAAAATAAACACTTTTTTAAAATAATAAATAGCAGCCTGAAAGCGATTTTTTTTAGTATGCATATTGACTATTTTTTTGGAAAATGTTAGTATATTTAAGGTTTTTATTTACTTAATATTAATTGTATCTTAGTGAGGAAATTATGGATCCGAATGTAGTTTTTATACTTGAAGTAATCGGCACTGTTACTTTTGCATTTTCAGGTGCATATGTAGCTATCAACCAGGACCTTGACTGGCTGGGCATTATGCTTATGGCTTGCTGTACAGCCTGTGGTGGCGGTATGACCCGTGACGTTATCATTGACAACACACCGGCAAACCTGTTTAAAAACCCTACATATGTTGCTATGGCTGCAGTTGTAGCTTTTATAACAATTGCTATTTACAAACCGCTTATGAAGCACGAAAAGAGAAAAACAATTATGTTTGTAATTGATACTCTTGATGCTGTTGGTCTGGCTATATTCACAGTTGTGGGTATGCAGGTTGCCATTGGCCAGGGTTTTGGTGAAAATGCATTTCTTGTTTGTTTCTGCGGCGCTCTGTCAGCTGTAGGTGGCGGTCTTCTGCGTGATATTATGGTTAACAGAACACCACTCATTCTTTCAAAAGAAATCTATGCTACAGCAACAATTCCAGGTGCTATTCTCTATTATTATCTGCCTGGTTTAGTTGGTGAACTGATGGCATGTGTAATTGCACTTGCAGTAATTTTTGGCATCAGAATGTGGGCAATTATCAATAAAAAGAATCTGCCAATGGTAGAAAAAATTATTGTTGACTAAACTTTATTTTTATTAATTAAAACCGCCTTGCAACTGAAAACAGTTGACATCAGGGCGGTTTTGTTGTATTATATTTAGGCACAATATTTTAGCCGCTGTGGTGGAATAGGCAGACACAAGGGACTTAAAATCCCTCGCCCTAATACGGCGTACCGGTTCGACCCCGGTCAGCGGCACCAGATAACCAGCTATACGATTTGTATGGCTGGTTTTCTTTATTATGAATAATTTTTTTGGGGTCTCACCTCCGGTTCTCCCGCCTACGACTCGCTGCGCTCACTGCATAAGTTCCACTGGCTGAAAAATGTTCATTTGCATTCCATTTTTCAGAGTGTCACATAGGTCAGCGGCACCAGATAACAGACTGTGCAGAAATGTGTAGTCTGTTATATTTTTATGAAATGATTGTGAAAATTTCCAATTAAATTTGATTTGTGGGACAAGCAGTATAATAATTATATATAGAAATATATGAAAGGGCGTTGCATAAATGAAAGAAAACCTTACACCTGAAGAAAAAAGACTGATAATCAGTGAACACAACGATAAAATAATGAAAACAAGAATAATGCTTTTAATATCATCGTTTTTTCCGTTGGCTTTTATTGTCGGGCTGGATAAAATAAATGATGCCTATGCAAATTATCTGTTTTATGGCAGCTGGGTTATTGTTTTTATACCGATAATAAGATTGATTTCATTATCTGCCTGCCCGTTTTGTGGCCATTTTGACCCCACACATATCAGCAAGTTAAAACATTTTTATTCAGACTATTGCCCTAACTGCAAAGAAAAAATCAAGTAGATAAAAAACTCTCCCCAACAAACAGGGGAGAGCTATTTTTATTTGTTGTTGAATTCTTCAAATGCTTTAGTTATATATTCAGACAGGCCTTTGTAATATTCTTCATCATAAGGCACAAACAGATAGGCTTCATCTTTGTATTCGTCGCAGTGGTATTTTTCGCTGCCAAGAACTTTTTCAGCATATCTGTCTACACAAACAGGGAAACCATTGTCACCAAAAACATAGAACTTTCTTGCAAAAGGCTGGATTTTTTCTTTGAGATGTTTTATGCGCAGTTTGCGGTCAAAAGCGTAATGTTCATCCAGCAGTTTTCTGTAATCAGGCTTTTCTTCCAAAATTTCCGGGCAGCGTGATATAAGTTCTTCGCTTAAATATTTGTTTTCTTTTGCCCAGCGAAGAAATACAGCTATATGGTTGTAACCGTTGATACTGTCAATATCCAGCCCCATTTTCTCCGGCTTGCTTGTATGCCAGTAACCATAGTCAAGTGTTTTGCCCCAATATATACCGTTTATTCTTTCCTTGGTTGTAGTATGTACCGCAAATCTGTCCACCAGGTCGGTTATCATTTCTTCTGACAGTTTAACAGTAATATGGCCGGCATCATAATAGTCTGCCAGCATAACATTGTTTATGAAATCTTCATACAGTACACTGTTGCCGTCAGGCAGATGCACAAAATAAGAATCAAGACTGTCAATTTTATGGTATGGACTGGCAGGGTTAAGAGGTACTGTAGTTACAATATTTTCGCCTACAAAGTATACACCGAATACACTCTGGTCTTCTCTCTGATAAAATCTTGGTGTTGCATAGAAAGCATCAATTGACTGGATTCTGTGCATAAAATTATCAAAGCCCACAAGCTCGTCGCCTATTTCTGCACATTCGTTCTGACCTATAAAAACAGGATTGAGAGCACCAAACAAAATCATATATTTAGTATCGTCATCAGCAGTGTTGTTTCTTATATGACGGATAGCACCCATACTGCTGTTTTTATCGTTGTCCACATTTGCATACACATCAGTAATTGCAACCGTTTCGCCTTCACAATTGAAAAAGTATACATCCAGTTTATTGCATATTTTTTCTACAAGAGTATAGAAAATATCTATATCGTGACTGGTTGTAGGCAGGGGAAGGCGCAGGCAGATTGTATCATTTTCATACCATACTTCAAATCCGCGGCCAATTTTTTGCGGGTCATACAATATGGTGTATGTGCCAATCTTGTTTTCTTCCAGGCAGTAATGATTGTCAGAGTAGCCGTATTTCAGCCCCATCAGCCGTGCTATTTCAGGGATTGAAAGACTTTTAGGGTTATAATCATTTGGTTTTATTTCAATATTTACAGACATATTTGTAACTCCTAACTAAGATATGTTAAATATAGCACTATTATTGTAAAAAATCAACAAATGTTTTTCTGTCAAAAACAAACGTATTGCATTTGAAAGCATCCGGTGGTAAAATAATTAACAGATTATTCCGTAAATAAAAAAGGAGAGAACATATGAAAACTTTGGAACTTTCAAAAAAATACAAAGATTATGTAATCGAAATGAGACGCACAATCCACAGAAATCCAGAACCTGGCACACAGGAATTCAAGACAGCTGCCCTTATCCGCGGTGAACTTGACAAAATGGGTATTCCTTATGTGGAAAAATTTGTAACAGGTACAGTTGCTACAATCACAGGCAACAAACCTGGCAAAACAGTTGCCCTGCGTGCTGATATCGATGCTCTTACACTTGATGACAGAACTGGTGTTGATTATGCATCAGAAGTGCCTGGTATGAACCACGCCTGTGGTCACGATACACATGCTGCAATGCTGCTGGGTGCTGCAAAAATTCTCAATGAAATGAAAGATGAAATAAACGGTACAGTAAAACTGTTCTTCCAGCCTGCTGAAGAAGTTGGCGTTGGTGCACGCGGCATGATTGCTGACGGCTGTATGGAAGGCGTTGACAATGTATTTGCTATTCATATTTCTTCCGGTGCAGAACTTGGTAAAGTTGGTTCCGGTGCTGGCGGCAGAATGGCATCAGCTGACAGATTTATCATCAATGTAACAGGCCGTGGCGGCCACGGTGCAGCACCACACGAATGTGTTGACGCTGTTTACATTGCATCAAAAATCGTTGTTGCCCTTCAGGAAATCGTAAGCCGTGAACTGAACCCTGTTGTTCCTGCAGTTGTAACCTGCGGTACAATCAACGGTGGTTCCCGCTGGAATATTGTTGCCAATGAAGCAGTTATTGAAGGTACAACACGCTGCTTTGCACCTGAAGTAAGAGATATGCTGGAAGAAGCTATCGGCAGAATTGCAAAATCTGTTGCAGAAGCTTATCGCGGTACAGCAGTTCTGGACTATCAGAGACTGGTTGCTCCAACTGTTAACACAGCTGAAAGCGTAGATCTTATTGAAGAAACAGTAAAACAGCTTCTTGGCGATGGTGCATTCTTTGAATCTCCAGCTCAGATGGGCGGTGAAGATGCAGGCGAATACTTTGCAGTAGCACCTGAAGGTGGCGCTCTTGCAAACCTGGGTTCACGCAATCCAAACAGACCGGAAACACAGTGGCCACATCATCATCCAAACTTCAATGTTGACGAAGATGCATTTGAAATCGGCTCTGCACTTTATGCACAGTACGCTATCAACTATCTCAACAAATAATTTATACATAATCAGCAGGGTAGAAATACCCTGCTTTTATTTTGTGAAAAATAGTTTACTAATCTTTATAAATTGCACAGATGTGATATAATTGAAATTATAGAATGAAAGGATTTTGTATTATGAACAATAATGAAATGGTAAATATTACGCTGGAATTGAACGCCAGACTGCAACCATTACACAGAGGCGAAATTTTTGAAGATATGTTTGAAGAAATGTTTGAAAGATTCGGCATTGGTGAAATCACAGGTGCCGGCACATATCAGATGGCTACAGGAGAAGTTGAAAAATGTGACATAAGTATGGCTGTATTTAAAAATAAGCTTAATCCATTTATCTCTCTTCTGAAAAGAATAGATATTATTCCAAAAGGCAGCAAGCTGATTATAAATGGAGAAGAAACCCCAATAGGTACTGCACAGGGTATGGCAATTTATCTGAACGGAACAGACCTTGATGAAGAAGTGTATAAAAACAATGATATAAATCAGCTTATTCAGCAGCTGGACAATGCGCTGGACAATATTGCCCAGAGATTAAGCCACTGGGAAGGGCCTGCAGAAACAGCATTGTATTATTACGGCAAAGACTATATTAAAATGAAAAAAGCCATTCTGCCTGTTCTCAAAAAGCATCCGTTAGGCCAGAAAAGCAGATCAATTAAAATTACAGAATAAAAAAGAAATGGATATTGTAAAAGAAAATATAATTAAAACCGGATTGTGTCGCTATGGCGAAAAGCAGTATCATGTATATATCTGCAAGTCTGATGTTTTCTATGGTACCGGTGACTATGAAGACCAATTCACAGGAGAAGATGCAGAAAAAGAGTGCTTTTCTGTATGGTATGAAGATTTATTGCATCCGGGTAAAATAAATGCCGGCGGCGGTTATTTTGAAACATTTGAAGATGCAGTAAAAAAGGCAGAATGTAACAGTGGATTTAAAAAGTGGATATAGGGAGAACACCATGGGACTTTTTGATAAATTAAAGAAAACAGAAAATACAGAAAAAGATATTTTTGA
Source organism: Oscillospiraceae bacterium (assembly GCA_017483145.1). Classification (GTDB taxonomy): domain Bacteria; phylum Bacillota; class Clostridia; order Oscillospirales; family Ruminococcaceae; genus RGIG3102. The sequence continues at coordinate 6,965 of JAFULT010000099.1, forward strand.
AACAATCAATAAAAGCGACTGGCTACAGGTATTTTCTGCCTGTCTGGGCAAAGCAATGGTTATTCAGAACAATGCGGGAAAGTATGTGGTTAAAGACCGCAACTGGAATGTGGATTTCAGTCAGGGATATATAGCTTTTGGAGAAGATAAATATCCCGTGCAGTTTATCGGCAGCGAATCAAACAGCAGCAACAGCTGGATGTGGGGCTGGAACAATATAAACAATTTTCCGCCCCAGCTTATTACCCTGGCAAATGAAATGCTGGATAAGGGTGAAGAATGGTCACTTGACCCATTGAGAGTTCCACAGTTTGACCTTAACGATATTTTTAACGGACACACCCTTTCTATCGTTGCCTGCGGTTTAAGCAAAGACGATTATTTCTATTACCGCGGACCACACGGTGGCGGTGCTGTGTTTATGGCGGTGGGCAATGTTCCACAGGAGGTATTCCAGCCTGCCAACATCAGTGAATTTGCAAATCTGACAGTGCAGTGCATCCAGCAGTACCCGGTAGACCACAAAATTTTTACGGAAAGCCTGCTGCAGTGGAACAGAACAAAATATGACTGGGACGGCGACACACTTATTGCTCATTTTGGACAGGATTTGTACATTTCTTTTGAGCAGAGTGGAGATTACTACCGCATAACAAGGATAAATACAAAGAGAGATTAAACTATGGATACAGCAAAAATAAAGGATATCAAAAAAGGGCAGTTTACATACGAGGGCAAGGCGTTTTTTCCTCTTTTTAACAAGGAAATCCAGGTGTTTATAGATTTTGATGCCCCAATGGATTATGCAGATAAATGTGTGGAGCATCTGGAAAATCTGAAAGACTATACAATAGACGGTTTATGCAAAGGTGCTGTAAATTACTGCGAAGAATTCAGGGATTTGCTGGAGGAAATTGATGTTACAATTCCGGAGGGAATACAGGGCAGAGATATACTGCAGTATATTTACCCAAGAATAATGATTATTGAAGTGCCTCGGGGTGATGAGCCTGCGTTCCACTTTGAATGTGACTGTGAATGGGAGCCTGAACACGGCCTGGAATGGACTGTACGAGGGGATGAAACTCTGTATGTTGGTGAATTTGGCGACGAAAAGCCATGGAGCGACAGGGATTATTTTAAAAATGCAAGCTGGAATTATGCAGAGCTGGAGTAATTTATGGATTATAAACTATTTAAAGGTATAGTTGAAGAAGTTAAAAATAAAAAGCCGGTCCTGTTTGCACTGGAAAGTGATGAAAAACCTGCGCAGGCAGATATTGATGCATTTGAAAAAGAAACCAGGATAACACTTCCGCAAAAGTATAAGGATTTTATTCTTGATTTTGGCGGGGGATATTTCGGTTTTGCCAATATTTATTCTTTTGATAAAAACAGTTCCTTTTATCTGCTGAAGCATAATAATAGGCCCTTTGATAAGTATCTGAAGATTGCCGACAATGGCTGTGGTGATTACTGGCTATTTTGTATAGAGAATGGAAAATGTATGGAAAACGTATTTTTTAATGATCATGGGACAGGAACTGCTGTTCAGACAGAATACAGGGATATCCTTGAATATCTGACAGCAATCGGATTAAAAAAGAAATTTTAAAAGGTTTTAATTTTATATATGATTTCATTTGAACAGCTGAATCTTGACTGGAACGCAGAACCTAATGCACCCGAAGTGGAAATATATGTTGACGGTAACAGGGTTATAGTGGAATTTTTTCTCAATGCATTTAAATATAAACAGTTTTCTGAAGAAGACACGGCAAAACTTACTTTTTATAACTGCTATCAGTACAGATTCGGAGCACCTAATGACGAAGGCTTTTATTCATACAATCAATCACGATATAAAAAGTATGGTGTCAAGTGGGGCGAATTCTATCTGGTACACAATTCTGACTGGGAAGATAATTTCCCAAATCCGATTATCGTGGGAGAAAAATGCGAGAATTTAAATCATTATCTGTTTTATTTCAGAGATGAAACCTTTGAGTGCATAGCACAGGATTACAGTGTTGAATTTATAATCAAATAAATCTGATAGAGGATATATATGATACAAAAAGATGACTGGCGTCTGCTGAATGACGTAGAATATCTTAAAAATAAAGAAATCAACCCAACTGACGGGGAAGAACTTGCGAAAAATGCGCCGTATCTTAAAGAGTGTATCTTCTGCTGGGAAAAGGTCAGGGATAATTTTCGCCAGTGGTGGTATCTGCCCACAGATATGAGCTGCTGTATTTGCGAAGAATGTTATAACGATTTCAAGGATATGTTCAACTGGCGAAAACTGGACGGTTGGGACATCGACTGGACAATGCGCTGCCCCAAATGCCACACAGAACTGAAGGTTATTTCCAATCAGGATTATGTATACAGCTGTGAAAACTGCAATATACTGTATGATGAAAATTTTGAAGATGAACTGCAGTTGGAAAAGCATATAACAGATTGGCGCGAAGAAGCGCTTATGAAAAGTTTATATGAAATTGATGGTTTTCTGACAGAAGATATACAAAATATCAACACTTTTGAATCCCATATATCAGAAAAGGTACTGTCTGTTTTGCTGGAATGGGCTTGCTATGGGCAGAATACAGCAGGAATTGTATTGGGACGAAAGTATATAGCCGAAATACCAAAACAATGGCTGCAGGAACATCTGCTCACAGTTGTAAAAGAGTATTTTGATTATACAGATGACTGGAATTACCGCAGACTGCTGGAGCTGGTAAAGGAACAGATACCGGAACTCTTAAATGATATTATTGCTGTCAATTCAGACACTGATAATCCGCATTTGCTGGATATTATAGAAGATTACAGATGATATAAATGAAAATAATCAAAAAATGCACCTATGGTATTTGAGTATTGATTTGGAGAAAGCAATGGAAAATATACATAAACAAATTGAAAAAATAAAAAGCAAGGATGATTTCCTGGCCTTTTTAAATCAGCTGTCAAAGGATTTCAGAGAAAACTCTGATGAATGGGAAAATAAAACGGCGGGTAAGTATATCGAGGCAATGGCTTCATGGATAGAGGATTACTCAGCTTGCCCAAACAATGATATTGACTGGGATAGCCCTGACTACAAAACATTGGCAAAGATTTTATATATGGGAAAAATTTACGAGTAGAACATTATGAAGTAATAGCTACAGGTATAAACAGCAATGCTGAAAGATATTGTGCATATATGGGATTATGCCGATATTGATGAATTTCCTGATACAGATGTTCAGAAAGAATATATTGAAAAATGGGCGGATAGTTTAAAAAGCGGAGGTTGATTATGAATAAACAACAGCTTAAAGCAGCAGAAAAAGCAATGAGCGACTGGCTGTCACATCCGGGAGAAATGGGAAAAGCTCCTTTAAAAATAGAATGTACCAAAGAGTTTGACCTGCATGATTTGCATTATTACATTTTCAGATTCAAGGAAAAGCTTTTAGGAGACTGGATGCTTGGTGTATGCGGCGGCTATGAAGCTGACTCTCTGGAACACTGCGGTCATATTTTCAGTGATTTGAAGAAATACAACGACAAAACTGCTTTTGATGATGCAATAGAAATTGTGGAAAGAATCCGTGCCTACTGGATGGAAAGAGTGCGCAAGCAGGAAGAGCTGCAGG
>JAFULT010000014.1 GCA_017483145.1 Oscillospiraceae bacterium
ATTAAAGTTTGATGTCAGTTTTGGTGAATAACTCATAATAATTCTCCTCATATAAATATTAAGTTCATTATATAACTATCCCGCTTTTAATTCAATCTCAAAAATAAATATTTGTATATTTGTATTGTATATAGTATAATAAATAAGTTAGTATATTATCATAATCAAAGAAAGAGAGTAATAAATGCTTACAATTAAAGATTTAACCCATGAATTTGATGGGCAAACCTTATTCAAAGATGTTAACCTTACTTTTATACAGGGCAACTGCTATGGCATTATCGGTGCAAACGGCGCAGGTAAAAGTACTTTGCTTAAATTTATTTCCGGCCAGAGAGAACCTACAAAAGGCGAAATATTCCTTGATAAAAACGCCAGAATGTCTGTTCTTGAACAGGACCACTTCAAGTTTGACGATTTCTATGTAATGGAAACAGTTATTATGGGTAACCCCAGACTGTATGAAATTATGAAAGAAAAAGACGAACTGTACGCAAAGCCGGATTTCTCCGAAGAAGACGGCGAACGCGCAGCAGAACTGGAAGGTGAATTTGCAGAGCTGGACGGCTGGGAAGCTGAAACAGAAGTGCTGCAGCTTTTAAACGGTCTTGGTGTGGACAAAGAATACCACTATATGCAGATGAAAAATCTGAAAGGCCGCGACAAAGTTAAAGTTCTGCTGGCAAAAGCCCTGTTCGGCAAACCAAGTATTATCCTGCTGGACGAACCTACCAACGACCTTGACATTGATGCCATTGCATGGCTGGAAGAATTTATCATCGAATTCCCAGGCACAGTTCTGGTTGTATCCCACGACAGACACTTCCTTAATGCTGTGTGTACACACACAGTTGATATAGATTACAACAAAGTTAAAATGTACGCCGGCAACTATGACTTCTGGTATGAATCCAGCCAGCTGATGAACCAGCTTATCCGCAACCAGAACAAGAAAAAGGAAGAAAAAATCAGACAGCTGGAAGAATTTATCCGCCGTTTCTCCGCAAACAAATCAAAATCCAAACAGGCTACATCAAGAAAGAAAATTCTTGATAATATCCAGCTGGAAGAAATGCCTGCATCCAGCCGTAAATACCCATTTGTCGGCTTTGTGCAGGACAGGGAAGTAGGCAAGGATGTTCTGGAAGTAAGAAATGTTTCCAAAACAATTGACGGTGTAAAAGTGCTGGACAATGTATCCTTCTACATCAACCGCCTTGATAAAATTGCACTGGTTGGCGATAACGAAGCCGGTCAGACAGCCCTGTTCAAAATTCTCAACGAAGAAATGGAACCGGATGAAGGCTTTATAAAATGGGGCGTTTCCACTTCCCGCAGTTATTTCCCAAAAGACAACATTGCATTTTTTGAAGGCATTGATGACACTATCATAGACTGGCTGCGTCAGTATTCCAAAGACCAGACAGACAGCTATCTCCGCGGTTTCCTTGGCAGAATGCTGTTCAGCGGTGACGACGTTTTCAAAAAGGTAAATGTTCTTTCCGGTGGTGAAAAGGTAAGATGCATGCTGTCCCGTATGATGATGAAAGAAGCAAATGTTATTATGCTGGACCAGCCTACAAACCATCTTGACCTGGAATCCATCACAGCTGTAAACAACGGCCTTGTGGACTTCAAAGGCACAGTTCTTTTTGCCAGCCACGACCATCAGTTTATCCAGACAATTGCCAACAGAATTATTGAAATTCTGCCGGACGGCACAATTGTTGACAAGCTGATGACATACGACGAATATATTGAATACAAACATCAGTAATAATAAAAGTACCATTTTGATAAAAATGGTACTTTTTTGCTATTTAATAAAATTAAGAAAAATTTAATATAAATTAATTTATTAAGTTTTGATTTTAAGGTGGAAAAATACCCGAAACTTAATAAAAAAAGAAAACAGTGTAAAATACTTGTCAGATTTTTAATAAAATGTTTAAAATCTGTAAAAATTCTTAATAAAACAAAATTAAATTGTTGACAACTTTTGTGCAATGTGCTATTATGTAATCAAAGAAAAGGATGTGGGGCCGATGGCACATTAAGTAAATGCTGTTCCTGGCAAGAGCAGAAAATAAAAACAAAAAATGCCAAAGAAATATGATTGTAAAGAAAGTCATATAAAGAAATTACAAATCAGATGAAACTATAGTGATATTAAAAAATATTCAGAAAGTATCATAAAATGAAATGAAGATACACAGGGTATCAGAAATCAGAAGGGATATGAGAATATTAAAAAATATACGGTGAAATAGATATTAATCTGAAGTTTTCTGCATAATGTTCTATGCTGAAATTGTGGATGCTTGACAAAATAAAACGAAGCATATCGATGAAAGAAAACAATCACAATAAAGTAATATCGTAAAGAAGGTAAGAAATATTGTATCATCAGAATGTGACAGGATCACACCGGTTGTTTAAAGATATGTGTAATGAATAAAAGAAAAGAAATAAAACAAAACCAAGATGTATAATTGTAAAGAAAGTTATATGTCGACTTGAAGAAGCACCATAAAAGCAAAAGAAAAGAACATTTACAAAGGCCCACTAAGACAGTAGTGATTAAACATAAAGAGCCACTGAAATATCAGTGGCTCTTATATATTTTGCAATATATATTTGTTATAAAAAGGGGAGAGCATTGCTCTCCCCTTTAATATACCTGTTTATCCCAGGTTTTTTCTGTCCTGGTCGCCGTCTGCCTTGAACATCATAAAATTTTCTGTGCTGGTTGTAAAGAAATAATAATCAATGTTCTTCTGCAGCAGGCTGTTGAGATAATTTGGAATAATGTTTTCATCAGCTGTACGCAGTACAAAACCTGCATCTTCACCATCAACACCCCAGCAATACATATCGCAGTATTCACAGTCATATTTCTGCATCAGCTCATCCACAAAACCGGACAGCAGGCAGAAGTCACTTTTGTCCCCAATATAGTCTACCAGTCGCAGTACATATCCTTCTTCACTTTCGTTTACCCTGAAAACCACAAGGGCAGGGCAGGAATCGCCATTGTGCACAGCAAACACTTTATATTCGTAGTGAGGATATTCAAAATATCTTTTGTTGATATACCAGTAGTCTTTGTGTGGCTTGCAGTGTGCAGGGATTGCAAATGTATTTTCCACCTGTGCAATATCTGTCATTTCTTCCAGCCATACTCCGGCTTTTTTTACACTTGCCGGGATGATTTTTTCATTTACCACAGCCATTTTGTATTCAGCCCTGTCAGCCAGACGGTAGTAATGATTCATTTTATCCGGATGGTAACCAAGAAATGTATAAAAAGGCATTGTGTTGGCTCTTATATTGTTGCAGGCCATAACATCTGCACCGGTCAGCTCTTTCATTGCACCCATCAGCGCAAGCCCCTGGCCGTTTTTGCCTTTTTTGGCACACCATATGGAAATCCATATATCCGGGTTTTCATCACTGCTGCATTTTATATATCCGCATATGGCACATATTCCGTCTTTGTCTTCAGATACATAAAAGTTTGTCATTTCACCGTCAACAAAGTAATAGTTAAACAGTGTGTCATTATTTACAAGCGGATGTTTTGAACCCCAATGCTCGTTTAAAAAATCAACAATAAGCTGTCTTTCGCACAGCGGAATTCGTCTGATACTGTTACTCAATTACACTACCCCCGGTAATAGGCAGGTTTACACCTGTAATAAATCTTGCTTCGTCGCTTAAAAGGAAAGCCATTGCAGGCACCACATCGTTTACCTGTGCATTGCGTTTCATAGGGTGGTCGTTGGCTGCAGCTTCAACGATAAGGTGACTTGTTTCAGCAAGGAATTTTGTTTCAATCATACTTGGGCTTACACTGTTTACTGTAATGCCGTTTGCCACATAATCTGCAGCCAGGCTTTTCATCAGACCAACTATGGCATTTTTTGCCATAATGTAAGCTGCTGTGTTTTTAGGCGGGTTTGCCAGCACATAGCTGGTTGCCATAAACAGCACTCTGCCGTATTTTGCTTTTGCCATTTTTGGCATAATGTATTTGCAGATTTTAACAGCGCTCATAACCTGCACATTTATATCTGCCATAAATCTTTCTTCGTCAAAGCTTTTGAACTTTGTGTTTATAACGCGCAGGGCAGGCAGATGAACAAAATGTGTCGGCACCAGACCTGTTGCCTTGATATCTTCTACAAATTTATCTGTTTCACCGCTGTCAGACAGGTTTACATCAAAATATGTGTAGTCTATTTTATTTTCGCCGCAGAACTGTTCCAGTGTGCTGCTGTCACTGTAACCTTGCAGCAGGAATTTATCGCCTTCTTTTGCAACTGTTTTAATCAGTTCAAAACCCAGATCACTTGTTGCACCTGTAATCAGATAAACACTCATTATTCTCTTACCCCCAGCTGAATATTTGCTTTGCACACTTTTTTGCCGTTCTGGTTTGTGATAGTGCCTTTTACAAATACAGTTTTAAATGTATCGTTGATTTCGCTGATTTTGCCTGTAACAGTCAGTACATCGCCAGGGTATACAGGCAGTGAAAATTTTGTTTCCACGCTGTGCAGCAGGCAGTGTTCACCCGGCAGATATACACCGGCCATAGTGGAAAACATACTGCCGAACAGCATGCCGTGGCACACTCTTGTGACAAAGCCGTGTTCTTTTGCGTAGTCAGCACTTACGTGAATAGGGCTGATATCGCCTGTAATATCAATAAATTTATCCATCATTTCTTCTGTGATTGTCACTGTAAAGCTTTCGCTCATACCCACTGACAAATCATTGAATTTATAACTGTTCATAGCTACCTCTTTAAATTCTTATTCTAATTAAACAGTATAACATAATTACATGTATTTAACAAGTTTTATACAGCTTGTTGTATATTGATTTTGAATTGAAACAGGAATATAATTAAATAAATAATTATCAGGAGAAAAAGTATGAACCCAATAGGCAGACTGCGCAATATGACAAGCGTTTATCTTACATATAAAGACAGAATTTTACTGCTGTACCGCCAGGGCTCAAGGGTGGTAAATGACAAATGGATAGGCTCTGCCGGCGGTCACTTTGAAGAGCGGGAACTGAACGATGCATACGCCTGTGCAATGCGAGAACTGAAAGAAGAACTGGGCATAACCCCGGATATGCTGGAAAAAATAAATCTGCGCTATCTGACTATATATAACAAACCGCAGGAACTGCGCCAGAACTATTATTTCTTTGCACAGCTTAAAGACGATTCAGTAATCAGCACATCAAATGAAGGTCAGCTTAAATGGTTTGCTTTTGAAGATATTTTGTTTCTTGATATGCCTTTCACATCAAAAAAAGTTACTGAACACTGGGTGAAAGAGGGAAGATACACAGATAAATTTTACGGCGGTGTTGCCACAGACAATGATATGGTGTTTCTTGAAATGAAGGAGTTCTGATCGCTTAAAATCAGGTAATAAAACAGTAGGTACGATTCACGAATCGCCCGAAATAATAATCATTGCAGACAAACAAAAGGCACTGCATTTGCAGTGCCTCTATTTTTTATGCTTTAATTAGCCAACCAGTTTTTCAACCAGGTCTGCCATTGCGCCAACATTTTCCAGGTCAGCTACATCTGCCAGCTGGAATTTGATGTTGAACTGTTTTTCGATAGCAACCAGCAGGTTGATCTGTTCCAGGGAATCCCAGTCTTCGATGTCGTCAGCTGTTGTTTCGTTTGTCAGCACGATATCTTCATCGTCAAATACGTCACAGAAGATTTCGTTCAGTTTTGCCATAATATCTGCTCTTGTCATAGTGGTTTATCTCCTTATACAATTTCCATATCAATAACTTTGTTTTTAACTTCATAGTTTTCAGGAATGTTAAGAATATATCTCTTTTCGTCTTCTGTGTCAAGAGTTACTTCGAAACCTACTGATTCGTAGAAGTCTTTTATAATCACGTTTTTAGCTGTTCTCAGCCAGCTTGCAGTGATTGTTTTCACGCCCATTTCTTTACATTTGCCTACAACGTAATCCAGCATTGCATATTCAAAGTGACGTTTGAATACACGGCAGCTCATTACCCACAGGTCAATGTTTGCGTTTGTGCCTTCAACAGATGCGATAAAGCAGGCTGTAATGCCGTTGTCGCCGAATTTATCCACCAGTTTTGCATAAGCGGAGATATAATTCTGCTTATCTTCGATAATTGATTCCACTTCACTCTGTGCATAGCGGCGTGTTGTAAAGTTGAACTGGTTTGTTTTGTTGATAAGCTGTGTGATTCTTTCACAGTGTGCTGTGGAGAATGCACCGATTTCACCTGTCATATTCAGACTCAGCAGATAATCTGTGTAATCTGTAAAACTGCTTTCAGCTGCGGCACGCTGTGCGTTCTGTTTGTACATTTCATTTCTCTTTGCATCGTCCTTTGTAAAGGATGTGATTTCAAAGAAACCTGCTCTGTCAATTGCCTTGATGTAATCTTCCGGAGATTTTACTTCAGGCACGGTAACTGTTGGCAGGGACTGGCGTACAATTTCTCTTTCAGCAGGGTTGTCATCAATAAACACCAGGCTGTCTTCGCCGATGTTGATTTCTTTTGCAATGTTTGCGATATTGATTGATTTTGGTTCCCAGTTTGCTTTGAAGCAGATGAAATCATCCACAGAAAGCGGTGCTTCTTTTCTGTCTGTAAAGCCCTGTTTTGCAATGGCTTCTTCGTTTTTGGAACATACGTTCAGCATAATGCCCAGACCTGTCAGCTTTTTCAGATAGCTCTGGAATTCTGTATAGCTCATACCTGCAGGCTGTTCGTTGCCGATTGCAATGCCTTCCACGCCATCATCACCGATGATGCCGCCCCACAGAGTGTTGTCCAGGTCAAGCACAACGCTCTTTTTGTTTTTGCCCAGTGCAGATTTGATGATTTTTGCAATGGAGAAAGCCAGCTGTGGGATCTGGTCAACAGACAGTGCATATTTGTACAGATACCAGTTTTCCAGGTTGTGCCAGTTGTCCAGGCCAACCAGGGAAGACAGATAGTTGATATCATTCAGATATACATTGTCTTTGGTTGCTATGTAATCAGCAATCATCATGTTCAGTTTTGTTGTAAAGTTTACCACACCCTGAACTGCCACAGCATCTTTGTTGCCGTACATGCGGTAGAAAGGCATTTCAAAGTTGTTTACAATTACTACTGCACCATAGCTCAGTGCCTTTTCAACAACTGTTTTGTATTTGCTGAATTCTTTTTCCAGCTTGTCCTGTACAGTTTCAGGGCTGTCCTGCGGCACAGGCAGGTTTTCGATATTTTTGTTGGAAGTATGCACATAGATAAAGTCCGGTGCAAATTCTTTCAGACTGCCGTCATCAAACATCAGCTCTTCAAAATAACGGTTGTAGCCGCCCACTCTGAATTCCGGTTTGATGCCATAGTTCAACAGGAAAAGTTCCAGTATATTTTTAATTTCACCGATAGTGGAGCCGCTCATAATTGCAACTTTCTTTTCGATGAACTTGTCTTTTGTTAAAAGTTCTTTTTTAATGCTTTTTTTCTTCTGCAGAATAAAAGCAGAATCAAAAGGATAATCCAATACTGACATAATTAATCTCCTTTCATTATTATCCAACATATAGTATATCACAGTTTTACATTATGGGCAATATATGGATAAAAAAATACTTGTAAACATTTTATTAAATTTATGTAAACGGCCACATATGTCTGTGACCATTTTGTCATTATTTAATGGTTGAAATTTAATGACGAAAAAAGTATAATATAATTTGTATAAGCATTAAAGTGAATAAGTGTGTGCTACAGGCCAAAATCCTCCAGAGTTTTCTGCAGTGTATAGTCGTCGTCCACCGATATACCTTTGCGCAGCAGCTCTATGTCGTTTTCCGGCAACAGATGCACATACACTTCATACACGGCCAGAGGTTCTTCGTTCCCGCGGCCAAACACTGCCAGTTTGCCGCCGTATTCCTTTACAATGTAGGCGGTCCGGGCCGGCGCATCAATCGCTGCCGGCGGCGTGTTTTTCATCTGTAAAATGCTTATCCCAATCAAAGCTGTACAAAATATTGTACATAAAGCCAAAAACAGTTTTTTCATTATATGCACCTCTCATAAGCAGAGTTTTGGCATATTTGAAAAATTAATACGATGTATTTATACAATCAATGAACAGGAGGGATTGTTATCAAGATTTACGATAAATCCTCTGCCGGCGGCAGTAAAAAGCCAGCAGGCAAAAAATCTGAAACAAAGGCAAAATCAACCGATACAGCCAAAACTGCCAAGACAGCCAAAACAACAAAACCGGCCAAAGCCAGAGCTCCAAAAAAGGAAGGTAAAGGTTTCAGCTGGAAAAAAGTTGGCACAGTGCTGGCATATCTTGTGTGCCTTGGTGTAATGGCAGGCAGTGTTCTGCTGGTGGCACTTACATCTTACCTTGTAAATGTTACAGAAAATGACGGCTCTGTCCTCAACCTTACCAACCTGCAGCTTTCCCTGACAAGTATCATTTACTATCAGGATGCAGAAACAGGTGAATATGAAGAATATCAGCGTCTGGATGGCAGTGAAAACCGTATCTGGGTAGACCTGGAAGATATTCCACAGCACGTTCTGGATGCTTACATTGCTGTTGAAGACAAAGATTTCTATGACCATCACGGTGTGGATATTGTTGGTACTGTAGCAGCTATGGTAAACGAATATACACCTATCAAGCTGTTCTCATCAAAACGTGGTGCCTCCACTATTACCCAGCAGCTGGTAAAAAACCTTACAATGGACAATGACGGCAGCGGTATAGATGGCGCTTTCCGCAAACTGAGAGAAATCTACCGCGCCTTTGTACTTGAAAAACAGTATACAAAGGATGAAATTCTGGAAGCCTATCTGAACACACTTCGTCTTTCACATAACTGGGCTGGTGTTCAGGCCGGTGCAAACAACTATTTCGGCAAGGATGTAAGTGAACTTACAATTGCAGAAGCAGCTTCAATTGCAGGTATCACAAAGAATCCGTCAGTTTACAATCCGTACAGCTATCCGGAAAACAACCTTGAAAGACGCAATGACATTCTTTTCTTCATGCACGAACAGGGCAAAATCACCACAGAACAGTATGAAGCTGCTCTTGCAGAAGAACTGGTTCTGAACCAGGATATCCGTTCCAAATCATTTGTAAACAGTTACTTTACCGATATGGTTATCGACCGGGTTATCAGTGACCTGATGGACCAGTACAATATGACTCTGGGTGAAGCCACAGAATATCTGTACAATGACGGTCTTAAAATTTACTCCACAGTAAATCCTACACTTCAGTCCGCTATGGAATCTGTAATGCGGAATGAACCTAACGCAAACGGCAAAACACTTTTCCCAATCAAGGAAAACACATATACAAACCCATCCACAGGCGAAAAAATCACACAGACACCACAGGCAGCTATGGTTTCAGTTGACTACAACGGCGGCATCGCTGCTGTTGTTGGCGGTCTTGGTGAAAAGACAGAAGACCGTGTTCTCAACCGTGCAGTTGACTCTCTCCGTCAGACAGGTTCCACTATGAAACCTATCGGCGCATATGGTCCTGCCCTTGAATATGACTATATCCACTATTCCACAGCACTGTTTGATGACTATGTAAAAGAAATCGATGATGAAAAGAATCCTGGTCAGAAAAAACAGTGGCCAAGAAACTATAACCCTGGCTACAGTATGACACAGGTTCCGGTTGTGGATGCCATTGCAAAATCCCTCAACACAATCGCTGTAAGAAGCCTTGCAATGATGGGTGTGGAAACATCATATGACTTCCTTGTAAACTCTGTTGGCATTTCCTCACTGTCTGAAAGAGACAAAGACCTTGGTCCTCTGGCTCTGGGCAGTATGACAGAAGGTATTTCACCTCTGGAAATGGCCGCAGCATATGCAATCTTCGGCAACGGCGGCAAGTATATTGAACCATACTGCTACACAACAGTAGAAGATTCTTCCGGCGAAGTTATCCTTGAAAAGAAAATTGTTTCAGTACAGGCTCTGTCAGCAGATACAGCATACATTATGAACCGTGCCCTTAAAACTGTTCTGCAGTACGGTACAGGTGCAGGCCTTGCACCAAAACGCCTTGATGCAGTTGGCAAAACAGGTACTACATCTGACAACAAGGACCACTGGTTTATCGGTGTTACACCTTACTATTCCACAGCCACATGGTGGGGTTACGACAACCCGGCTGAACTGAGTGTAAACTACACCACACATCCACCTACAACAGCATGGAGAAATGTAATGAATATTGCACAGGCAGACCTGCCAAGCAAATCATTCCCAGTCTCCAAGTCAGTACAGGTGTTCAACTATTGTCCGATTACAGGCAATATTGCAAACGCAAACTGTCCTGACCAGAAACCTGGCTATTACAAATCATCCACAATCGAAAGCGGATTTGTTCCTGTTTGTCAGGCTCATTAATAAAACCAGAACACCTGAGATTGATTTCTCGGGTGTTTTTTTGTGAATATAATTCCTTTTTGTGCATATAATGAAGAACGAAAGGAGAATTATATGAACCCATTTGAACATAAGCCAATGCCTGTGATTTCCGGCTTTGGCAATTTTAAACAGATATATCCAAAAGCATACAATAAACACGAAACTGACCCTTATACAAAAACACGTATCATTCTTATGAACGGCACAGAGTTTGAAGCAAACTGGTTTTCACACCGGTTCCAGCGCCATACCACTGACAATGACCTGCGCAGGGACCTGTCCCTTACAAGGGCAGTGGAAAAGCAACAGCAGCAGAAAATCGCCCTGCTGAAACCCTGTGACGAATCTCCGCTGGAACACACAATAGGTTATGAACAGCTGGCAGTGGATCTTACAGCAGAACTGGCAAAAAGAGAAAAAGACTGCTGTGTAAAAAAGGCTCTGGACTTTGCACTGCTGGAAGACTTTGACCACCTTTACCGCTATGCAAATCAGCTGGAAATGGAGCAGGGAATACAGGCAGAACGCCTTGTAGGCAGATATACAGAGATAATGCCTGGCCGTCCCACAATTTCCCACCACAGATTTCCAAAGGACAATGTAAAGCGCAACATCAACTCGAAAACTGCAGACAAGGAAACAGTCCTTGCCACAATGATTATTACAGCAGCAGAACAGCAGACGATGAACTATTATATGAATATTTCAAACTTTGCCACAAATGATGCCGCACGCCGCCTGTATGAAGAAATAGCCCTTGTAGAGGAAGAACATGTTACACAGTACGGGTCACTGATTGATTCCAGTGCAACATGGCTTGAAATGCTGCTGTGGCACGAATACACAGAATGTTACCTGTACTGGTCCTGCTTTATGACAGAAACAGACCCATATATCAAAAAGCTGTGGGAAGAAAATCTGGAAATTGAAATATCCCACCTGCACAAAGCCGCAAAGCTGCTGGAAAAATATGAAAACAAACACTGGCAGCAGGTTATCCCCGACGGCACATTCCCGCCGCCTCTTTCCCTGCACGAAAATATTGACTATGTCCGTGACATCCTTGCTGCAACAGTGCAGTTCACAGGCAACAGGGAAGAATATGAAAAGATTGAAAATCTGCCCGATGATGCAGACTTTTTTACACATCAGCGCCTGCTTATACCGGACAATGACATTGTCCCGTCACATTTTGTCATTGAAAAGCATATACATCTTCACGGCAAGGATTACCGTTATGAAACAGCGGAAAATCCTGTGGAAGGTCTGAAAGACCGCTTTTTTGACAACACTTCTGCAGGTCGTGTAAAAAATGCTGCCCGCAGTACAAATTTCAGATGCAATAAATAAATTATCAACAGTTCTCCATAAAAAGAGAACTGTTTTTTTATTGCAATTGCTATGATATTAAGTTAAAATATATACCGATAAAATTATGAGGAATAACTATGAAAGAGAAAATAGCACAGTTACAGCAAATAATTGACAACAGCCGCAGAATAGTTTTCTTCGGCGGCCGGGGTGTAAGTACAGAATCCGGCATACCGGACTTCCGCTCACAGGACGGGCTTTACAATCAGAAATATAAATTTCCGCCGGAAGTTATCCTTTCCCACGATTTCTTTATGACCCGCACAGCAGATTTTTATGACTTTTATCGTGACAAAATGCTGGCGCTGGATGCAAAACCCAACGCTGCCCACAGATGGCTGGCACAGCTGGAACAGAAGGGCAAGCTTTCTGCTATTGTTACACAGAATATTGATGGTCTGCATCAGATGGCTGGAAGCCGTATTGTATATGAACTTCACGGCACAGTACACACCAATTTCTGCCGTCTTTGCGGAAAGTTCTATACAGCAGAAGATATTCTCAACTCTACAGGTATTCCCACCTGTGACTGCGGCGGCTATATCAAGCCAAAGGTTGTGCTTTATGATGAAAACCTTGATATGGATATAGTAAACCGTTCTATAAATGCAATCGCAACAGCAGACACAGTCATTGTTGCAGGTACATCACTTACTGTTTATCCTGCAGCCGGTCTGCTGCGTCATTTCAATGGCGCAAACCTTGTGCTGATAAACCGTGACATCACCCATATGGACGGCAAAGCAGACCTTGTAATCCACGGCAGTGTGGGGGAAGTACTCAGTCAGATAGAAATAAGATAATATTATTATTTTCTTAATAATGCTCTGCTTATCACACTTTTATCTCTTTTATGATATAATTTTATAAAGAGGTGTAAAATTATGAAAAAATTTTTCAGAAGGCTGATGGCTCTTATACTTATAGCTGTTATCGCCCGGGGTGCTGTTGCGGCACCTGTTATAAAGGACGGGTATCAGCTGTATAAACAGGTTACAGAGCGGATGCCGGTACAACAGAAAGTGGACGAAATACGTGCACAGGCTGCTTACACCCCTTTTGAAGATATTTCACCGGTTTTCATCGATACTCTGCTGGAATCAGAAGACAGGCGCTTTTACTCACATTGCGGTCTGGACCCCATATCGCTTATACGTGCGGTGGCAGCAAATGCAATACACGGCAGATACATACAGGGCGGCAGTACAATTACACAGCAGCTGGCAAAAAATATGTATTTTTCTTTTGAAAAGCAATTAAGCAGAAAAGTGGCAGAGCTTTTTGTGGCATTACAGCTGGAAGGTCTTTATTCAAAGGAAGAAATACTGGCATTGTACTGTACGTTGGCATATTTTGGCCAGAACTGTTATGGAGTAAAGGAAGCAGGGGGCTACTACTATGGGGTAGAGCCGTCACAGCTGGACAGTCAGCAGTCGCGGGAACTGGTGCGGGCACTGAAAGCACCAAGTGTATACAACCCGTCTACTATAAGAAGATAAAAATAAACACCTGTGAAATACAGGTGTTTTTACTTTATGTACAATTTTATATTATATATTTCATAATAATTCACAATTGAAATCAACTTCAGAAAGTAATATAATTTAATTCCCTTTCACAAAAAATTAAAAAAGAATGGAGTTGATTTATTATGTTTACTGACAAAAAGATTATGGCACCTTTGTGGATTGCTTACCCGGAGTATGACCGCTATTCAGCCGGTTGGCGCAGCGGCAGGGGGCAGCAGTACAAGGAAATATTTATCCAATGGTACTTATCGTTAAACGAAGAACAAAAAGCCTGTTATCAGCAGCTTTTTCCACGGCCTGTTGTATGGTCTGGATACTGGGAAGATAAAGACACCTGTGACATTGTATGCGCAGGCAGTATGGCTATTGAAAAATGGCACAGTGACTTGCGCCCAGCTTTCACACCGGAAGATATAATAAATTCAATTTCATCCGGTGAAAAGATAGAATTTCATCCTTTTTACGGGCATAAGCCATCTGATGACGGCACTGTAACAGACAGCTGTCTCAGTCAGTGGTGGATATGTGATTTCACTTTTTCAGGTAAAAAATACTGTTGTATGGAACAGTTTATGATGGCTCATAAGGCAATGGCTTTCGGGGATAAAGAAATGCTGACAGAAATAATGTCAGCCACAGACCCCAAGGAAATGAAAGCTCTTGGCCGCAGGGTTAGAAATTTTGATTCCGGTGTATGGAGCAGAATAGGTTACACAATAGTTCTGAACGGCAACTATTACAAATTCAGTCAGAACCCTGAACTGAGAAATTTTCTTCTTTCAACAGGCGATAAAATAATTGTAGAGACCGCCCCAAGAGACAGGATTTGGGGAATAGGTATGGGAAAAAATAATCCCGATGCGCATAATCCTGCAAAATGGCGTGGCAGAAACCTGCTGGGTTTTGCTTTGACAGAGGTGCGTGATGAGCTGCGCCGTGTATGGCAGAATGCTCATCTGTGTACAATGTAATTATGATTATTTCAAAAAAGACTCATCACTGATGATTAACCTTTTTTATTGTATCATATACAATACTATGGTACTATGATATAAAACATATATTAAGAGAGTTAAATATGGAATTTAATGAAAAATTACAGCAACTGAGAAAACAGAAAGGTCTTACCCAGGAAGAACTGGCACAGGCGCTTTTTGTATCCCGTACAGCTATATCTAAATGGGAGTCCGGCAGAGGATACCCAAGCATCGATTCGCTGAAAGAAATTTCAAAATTCTTTGGTGTGACTATAGACCGGCTTCTCTCCGGTGAAGAATTGATTATTGCAGTTGAAACAGACAACTATGAAAAGAAAAAGCTTTTATGCAATCAAATTTTTTCTTTTCTTGATATCAGTGTGTTGCTGTTCCTGATTATTCCTTTTTTCAGGCAGCAGGCAGGGGATACGGTACAGGCTGTTTCTGCTTTATCCATTACAGAAATTTCCCTGTATATGAAAATACGGTATTTCACAGTTATTATTCTTCTTGCATTTTGGGGCGCGATAACTTTTATTGCATACAAAAGTGGAAATGCATTTTTTCATAAATACGGCAACAGGATTTCTTATATACTTAATATAATAGCCGTATTTATTTTTATTGTGGGAATGCAGCCTTATCCTGCGGTTTTTATGTTTCTATTCTTAAGAATAAAGGCAATAATGCTTATGAAGAAGCAATGACACGTATAGTAACGTCATAGTGACGTCAGGTTTCTTGTGTTTTTTCAATCTTTGTTTTACTGTGTAATTACACTACACAGAAAGAAGGATTGAAATGAAAAAAGTCAGAAACAGATATTTATATTGTTCCATAACTTTATTTATAATGTTCATACTGTGGACTGCATTGGTTTGTTTTGTTGATATAAAACCAATAGGTCCACAGGGCAGCAAGGTAGGTGTGTCTGCTATAAACGGTTTTGTCCATAATCTTACAGGTGTTAACTGGCATTTGTATTACATTACAGATTTGTTAAGTATTGTTCCATTTGCTGTTGCTATAGGTTTTGCTTTAACAGGACTGATACAACTGTTTAAAAGAAAAAGCATATTAAAGGTTGATTCTGATATTATTGCACTTGGCATTTTTTATGTAGTTGTAATAATGACATATCTGCTGTTTGAAGTTATTGCAATCAATTACAGACCTGTACTGGTTGATGGCATTTTGGAACCATCCTATCCGTCTTCCACAACGGTGCTGGTGCTGTGTGTAATGCTTACTGCATTGATACAGTGTGATATACGTATAAAGAAAAATACAACAAGAAAAACAGTTAAAGCAGTAATCATACTGTTTACTGCATTTATGGTTATCGGCAGACTTATTTCAGGTGTACATTGGTTTACTGATATTATTGGCGTAATATTGATAAGTTTCAGTCTGATATATATGTATTATGCGATTATAAATAATAAAATACCGGGTTGATTTACAGCCCGGTGTTACTTTTTCTTTTACAAGATTATTGATATTATTCTTTATTTATGTTAAAATAATATGGTTATGTTTATTGATGTTTAACTTATATATTTTATTCGGAGGCATTCGTGAAAGATTATATAAATCAGATAGAAAAAAGACGTACCTTTGCTATCATCTCTCACCCTGACGCCGGTAAAACCACACTTACAGAAAAACTTCTTCTCTACGGTGGTGCTATCCAGCAGGCAGGTATTGTTAAAGGTAAAAAAGGTGCAAGAGCAGCAACTTCAGACTGGATGGAAATCGAAAAACAGCGTGGTATTTCCGTTACTTCTTCTGTTATGCAGTTTAATTATGACGGCTACTGTGTAAATATTCTGGACACACCTGGCCACCAGGACTTCTCTGAAGACACATACCGCACACTTATGGCTGCAGACAGCGCTGTTATGGTTATCGACGCCGCAAAAGGTGTTGAAGCACAGACCAAAAAGCTGTTCAAAGTTTGTACAATGAGAAATATCCCTATTTTCACTTTCATCAACAAAATGGACCGTGATTCACAGGACCCATTTGACCTGCTGGAAGAAATTGAAAATGTGCTGGGCATCCAGACATATCCTATGAACTGGCCAATCGGTAGCGGTAAAGATTTCAAAGGTGTTTATGACAGACAGCGCCAGGAAATCCTTGCTTTCCAGCACGATGGTAAAATAGGTGTAAACCAGGCACAGGTTATCACTGCAAAACTGGGCGATGCACAGCTGGATAACCTTATTACTCCGGAACTTCATTCAATCCTGTCTGATGACGTTGAACTGCTGGACGGCGCAGCCTATGATTTTGACCAGGAAATGATCAACACAGGTAAACTGACACCTGTTTTCTTCGGTTCAGCTCTTACAAACTTTGGTGTTGAACCGTTTATCAAAGAGTTCCTGTCTCTGACAACATCTCCCCTGGCACGTCATTCCTCCATCGGTATGATTGAACCAAAGAAAAATGAAGATTTTTCTGCATTTGTTTTCAAAATTCAGGCCAATATGAACAAGGCACACCGCGACAGAATTGCATTTATGCGTATTGTAAGCGGCAAGTTTGAACGCGGCATGGACGTATTCCACGTACAGGGCGGCAAAAAGGTAAGACTTTCACAGTCCACACAGCTGATGGCAAGTGAAAGGGAAACTGTTGACGAAGCTTTTGCAGGTGATATCATCGGTATTTTTGACCCGGGTATTTTCTCCATCGGTGATACAATTACAACTGCAAAAAATCCATTTACCTTTGACCCTATTCCTACCTTTGCACCTGAACACTTTGCGCGTGTATCACAGGTTGATACAATGAAACGTAAGCAGTTCGTAAAAGGTATGGAACAGATTTCGCAGGAAGGTGCTATCCAGATTTTCAAAGAACCGGGCGGCGGTTTTGAAGAAGTTATCGTTGGTGTTGTTGGTGTTCTTCAGCTGGAAGTTCTGGAACACAGACTTAAAACAGAGTACAACGTTGATATCAGAATGCAGTCCCTGCCATATCAGTATATCCGCTGGATAGAAAACGAAGATGTAAATCTGCGTTCACTGAATATTACCAGTGACACAAAAGCACTGGAAGACTTTAAAGAAAGAAAACTTCTCCTGTTTACAAGCCAGTGGAATATCAACTGGGCTACAGAAAAGAACCCGGATCTGAAACTGGTTGACGTAGCACAGAATTAGTGTTAAAATATAAATGTTAAGTTAATAAATTACAGGGCAGACAACCTTGCACACGCTAAAATGTTGCACAGGTAAAGTCTGCTCTTTTTATTGCCTCCCTTGTTAAAGGGAGGGGGACCGCTTGCGGTGGAGGGATTCAGTTTCTCCGCAATAGAACTTATATAAATACATACAGAAAGGAAACCGAAAATGATTTTACAGAAAGAAAAAAACTGGTGGAAAGATGCCGCGGTGTATCAGATTTACCCAAAAAGCTTTTACGATTCAAACAATGACGGCTATGGCGATATAGAAGGCATCCGTCAGAAACTGCCATACATCAAAAGCCTGGGTGTGGATGTAGTGTGGGTTTGTCCGTTTTTCAAAAGCCCACAGGCTGACAATGGCTATGATATTGCCGATTATTTTGAAATAGACCCTATTTTCGGTGGCAATATGGAAGATTTGAGAAACCTTATTGACGACACTCACAAACTGGGTATGAAATTTGTTCTTGACCTTGTGGCAAACCACACATCAGACGAACACCAGTGGTTCCAGAAAGCCCTTGCAGGTGATGAAAAGTATATGAACTATTACTATTTCCGCGACCCTGTAGACGGCAAAGCACCATCAAACTGGGCCAGTGTATTCGGTGGTGGTGCCTGGGAATATGTGCCGCATCTTGATAAATATTACCTGCATATTTTCCACAAAAAACAGCCGGATTTGAACTGGGAAAACAAAGAAGTTGTGGACGAAGTTATCAATATTATGAAACACTGGGCAGAATACGGTGTAGACGGTTTCCGCCTGGATGCAATAAATTATCTGTATAAAGAACCTGATTTTCCTTCTGTTGAACCGATGCCGGGTTCAGAATTCGGCTTTGGGACAGAGCATTATGCCAACAAACCAAAGGTAAACGAACATTTCAACAGACTGAACAGAGAAGTGTTTGGCCCATACAATATGATGACAGTTGCAGAAGTTGCCTATATCAACGGCGAACAGGCCAGAAAATACTGCGGTCTTGAAAAACCGGAAGTTGATATGCTTTACCTTTTCGAACTGCTGAACTTTGACCAGGACGGCTATGACAAATTTGCACCACTGCCATTTGATGTGAAAGCTTTTAAAGAAGCTGTTTTCGGCTGGCAGGAAGAAATGAAAGATTTCGGTCATTTGGCACTGTTCTTCTCTAATCACGACCAGGCCAGAAGCGTTTCACGTTTCGGCAATGACAGCGACGAATACCGCGACCTGTCTGCAAAAATGCACGGCAACGCAATGTATATGCTGAAAGGCACACCATACATCTATCAGGGTGAAGAACTGGGTATGACCAGCCTTGATTACACAGATGTAAACGATTTCCACGATGTTGAAGTGCCGTTTATGTGGCAGGAAAAGGTTGTTGAAGGCGGCGAAAGCCGGGAAAAATGGATTCATCTGTTCAACACACGTTCCCGTGACGGCGGCCGCAGCCCAATGCAGTGGGATTCCAGCGAAAACGGCGGTTTTTCCAAAGTTACACCTTGGCAGAAAACAAACGGCAACTATACAAAAATCAACGTGGAACTGCAGGAAAAGGATGAAAAGTCCCCACTGAATTTCTACCGTCAGCTGCTGAAAGTGCGCAAAACTCTCAAGAGTGTTATCAACGGTACAGTTACACCGTTTGACAATGACAGCGATGCCACTTTCTGTTACAGACGCGACTTTGAAGACGAAACAGTTGTTTCCATCAATAACTTCAAAGATTATGCAGTGCAGGTGAAACTGCCACAGGGCAAATTCAGTGTTGTACTGTCCAACTATGGCGATGTTACAGAAATCGAAGACACAGTAACTCTCCGCCCATATGAAGGCATTACAGCTGTAAAAGCATAATATAAAAACCACCTGTTTCAAACAGGTGGTTTTGTTTTGTGATTTAAAGTATAATTGTCATTCCGAGTGAGCGCCAGCGACGAGAAATCTTTGCTTTGAAGTGATAAATTAATCATTTTTTGCACAAAGTTGTTTGATTTATAAATTAAGAAAATCTTAAGATTTATATCATATTTTTTATACACACAAACAAATCTGATATGGTACAATGAAATTACAAAGGAGAGTGTATATTATGAATAAAGTATTTTATATA
>JAFULT010000100.1 GCA_017483145.1 Oscillospiraceae bacterium
ACAAGTTGGACAATATTATCCGCAGCCAGACTTATCAGAAATATCTGCAGGAAGCTGTTGTTACAATAAGACAGAATAAATTTGTTATTCCAGTAAAGGCAGAACACAAAAATGATATCCCGGGTGTGGTACACGATGTTTCATCATCCGGTTCCACATTTTTTATAGAGCCTGCAATCATTGCTGACCTTAATGCCAAAATAATGCAGCTGTACAATCAGGAACAGGAAGAAATCAATAAGATTCTTTTTAAATTCTCACAGATGGTTTCCAATAATTCCGGATTTTTTATTGACAGCTACAATAAATTGCTGGAAATTGACAGATATATTGCCAGGGCAAAACTGGCCATCCGTATGGATGCAATAATGCCAAAAGTAAATGAAGAGCTTAAGTTCAATCTTGTAAAGGCCCGCCATCCGCTTATTGAAAAAAGCAAGGTTGTGCCAATAGATATTTCACTTGGCTTTGACTATGACTCCATGATTATAACCGGTCCTAATACCGGTGGTAAGACGGTGTCTCTCAAAACAGCAGGTCTGTTATGCGCGATGGCTGCATCCGGTCTGCTTATTCCTGCCCATGAAAGCAGTTCAGTATGTCTGTTTGAAAATATCCTTGTTGATATTGGTGATGAACAGTCAATTCAGCAGAGTCTGTCCACATTTTCCGGACATATGACAAATATTGCCAGAATACTTAAACAGGCAGACAGCAGAAGCCTGGTGCTTATGGATGAACTTGGTGCCGGCACAGACCCTGCCGAAGGTGCAGCCCTGGCATTGAGTATTATTGAGCAGCTGAGAAAACAGGGTTCAAAGGTTATTGCCACAACCCATTATGGTGAACTTAAAATCTATGCTCTTGAAGCACCTGGAGTACAGAATGCCAGCTGTGAATTTGATACAGAAACCCTGCGTCCTACATATAAAATAATTGTAGGTGTACCAGGGAAATCAAATGCTTTTTACATTTCAAAACGTCTTGGTATAAGTGATGAAATAATTGAAAATGCAAAAAGCCATCTTTCCAATGACGAAAAAAATCTCAACAAGGTTTTTGGCCAGTTGGAAGATATGAAAAAACAGCTTAAAGCCAGCCAGGAAGAAATTGAACAGCTGAAAGATTATTCAGCTGTAAAGATGCGTCAGGCTGAAGAAAAGAGCGAAAAAATTATCAGAAAAGCACAGCAGGAAGCAGAACTTGTTACACAGCGCGCAAGACAGAATGCACAGAAAGTACAGGATGAAGCATATAAACTTGCTGATGAACTTAAAGTTCTGCAGAAACAGGAAAATGTTTCTGCACAGCAGCGTCTGCAAAAGGCAAGGGACATTGCCAGAAACCAGACACAGAAACTTATTTCAATGGTTGAAGACAAGGAAGAAGCCATCGTTGACCATCCACAGCTTGAAAGTGTAAAGAAGGGGGACAAGGTTATAATTGCATCCCTCAATAAAGCTGCTGTAGTTCAGGGTCCTGCCAATGCCAGCGGTATGGTTGATGTAGTAGCCGGTATTATAAAAACAAAGGTTCATATCAGCGACCTTTATGCAGATACATCCAAGCCAAAACAGCCACAGAAACAGTACAGAAATGTACAGACAAAGGTTGTCCGCGGCGAAAATGTGCGTGATTCAAATACTGAAATAAACCTGCTTGGCATGACTGTAGAAGATGCAATTCTTGAAGTTGACCGCTTCCTTGACAACGGTGTAATGAAAAGGCTTAATGTGCTTTACATCATTCACGGCAAAGGCACCGGCGCATTGCGCAGTGGCATACATCAGTATCTGCGCAAACACCCGCACGTTAAATATTTCCGTCTTGGCACTTATGGTGAAGGGGAAAGCGGTGTAACTGTAGTTGAACTGAAATAGTTCGTTTTGAAAACTTAATTATACCAAAGCAGTAGTTATTGCTATTGACTTTATATTGGCTTTTATTTTATAATAAATACATTAGAAATCTAACAAAAACAAATACTCACTGCGGATGCATTGAGTATTTTGTTTGTTGGCAAAGTATTATTTGAATATTTATTTTGAAAGGATGTGCTATTTTTGGCGAGAGATTTTACTACCGGCAGTCCAATGAAAACTATTTTCTTGTTTGCCATTCCAATGCTTATTGGTAATATTTTCCAGCAGCTGTACAGTACAGTTGATACAATTATTGTAGGTAACTTTGAAGGCGCCCACGCTATTGCTGCAGTATCTGCATCAACAGCTATTCAGTTCCTTCTGGTTTCTATTGCTATGGGTTTTACATCAGGTATGTCTGTTGTTATTTCACAGGTGTATGGTGCCCGTGACTATGAAAGAATGAAACGTGTATTCTCCACAGGTTTTATTTTTGTTATTATAGTTGCTCTTGTACTTGCAGTTGTAGGTAACATTATTACAGAACCTGTACTTGCACTTCTTGGTACAGACCCATCCATTATGCCTAACTCTGTAATCTATCTGAGAATTATGTTCTCCGGTATGCCTTTCCAGTTTGTATATAATATGTATGCATCTGTTCTGCGTGCTGTAGGTGACAGTAAAACACCACTTTACTTCCTTATTGTTGCAGCACTTACAAATATCGTTCTTGACCTTGTATTTGTTGCTACATTTGGTATGGGTGTTGCAGGTGTTGCTCTGGCTACACTTATTTCACAGGCTCTGTCTGGCTTCCTTTGCCATATTTATGTTGGTAAAAAAGTTCAGATCTTCAAACTGGGCAAAGGTGAATGGAAACTGGAAAAAGAACTGCTCAAACCAATTATCAGTTATGGTCTGCCAGCTTCTATCCAGCAGTCAGTTGTTTCTCTGGGTATGCTGTTCGTACAGACACAGATCAACTTCTTCGGTCCAAATATGACAGCTGCTTATGGTGTATCCAACCGTATCCAGAACTTTGCTACAATGCCACAGATGCAGCTTGCTATGGCTCTGTCCATGTTTGCAGGTCAGAACATTGGTGCTGGCGAAGAACAGAGGGCAAAAGACGGTATCAAAGCTACAATGTTTATGCAGCTGATTTATGCCGGCGCAATGTTCTTTATCCTTCCAGCTATTGCTCCTGCACTTATCAAACTGTTTGGTCTTGCTAATGATGCAGCAGTTATGGGCCTTGCAACAATGGGTCTTTCCTTCATGGCTCGTATGGTTTGGATGTTTGGTATGTTCCAGGCTCTTAACCAGTTCCACCGCGGTGTTGGCGATACAAAATTCTCTATGTTTGCATCACTGTGTATGGTTACAGTTCGTGTTCCTATTACAATCTTTATGGTTCACACACTTCAGCTGGGCGAAATTTCCATCTGGGCAGGTATGTGCACAGGTTGGGGTATTGCATTTGCAGTTAACGCAATCCGTTTCCTTTCCGGCGGTTGGAAAGGCAAAGCTTACGTTCAGGGTCGTGTTGACAGGAAAAAAGAAGCAGAAGCTTAATCCTATAATTAAAATCAATAAACGAGGTATGAAAATACCTCGTTTTTCTTTTGCCATAAAATGACATTTATTATAGGAGTAAAGTAATAAAATAATAACAGGTGATTGTTTGAAGGTTACAATATATATTGATATTCTTATAATAATAAATATTATTATAAATTATTTTCTAGTAAAGATAACCGCTGTTGTTTCCGGTACGTATGCAGAGACTAAAAGACTGATAGCTTCGTCTGTAACAGGTGCGTTGTTTTCTGCAGCAATATTTTTTGATATACCTATAATGCTGTCGGCTCTGATAAAGCTGTTGTCTGTGTTTCTATGTGTGTTTATAGCATTTGGATACGGCGGTAAATTTATTTTTTTGAAGAATATACTGTCTTTCATTGCTGCAAATCTTGCTTTGTCCGGTTTTATTATTTTTATAGCACAGAAAACAGAAATCATATACATAAATAATTATATGTTTTATATATACCTTAATCCTGTTCTGCTTGTAGCCTGTATTTTATCAATATATATACTTTTGACTCTGTATGATTTTGTTTTCAGCAGTCCAAAGAATAGATTGTACAGGGTAATAATAGAATTTAATAACAATGAACATTGCCTGACTGGATTTTATGATACAGGTTATGGGCTTAAAGACATTATTTTACACAGAGCATTGATAATGTGTGATTACAATACTGTAAAAAATATAGTTGATAAAGATTTGTCTGAACAGATATATAACTTTTTTATTGATGGAACATATGAAAACAACAGTATAATTCCTGTTTTTTATGGCGATATTTCCAACAAAGGTATTCTGCCGTCAATAAAACCGGATAATGTTTTTATTATGAAAAACGGGAAAAGGAAAGAATTGAAAAACACAGCAATTGTTGTATGCAGGCAGAAATTATCAGAAGAATATCAGATAATTTTCGGCAAAGAAATATTTAACAGAATAGGAAACTGATTATGAAAAGATGGCTGGAATTAAAGACAATCAATGTAATATCGTGTTTTTATAGAGTTTTTTATATAAACGGACCACAGACTTTGCCGCCCCCACTTACGCCCCGGCAGGAAGCAGAAGTTTTCCAAGGTCTGGAAAACAATGATCCGGATGCTGCCAACAGACTGATAGTTCACAATCTGCGCTTGGTGGTATATATTGCAAAAAAATTTGAAAATACAGGCATTTCTGTTGATGACCTTACATCAATAGGCACAATGGGACTTATAAAAGCTGTAAAGAGTTTTATTCCCTCCAAAAATATTAAATTTGCCACATATGCTTCAAGGTGCGTGGAAAATGAAATACTTATGTACTTGCGTAAGCGGTCAAACAGAAATATTGACATAAGTATGGATGAGGCTCTTTCAACAGATTCAGACGGCAATGAACTTAACCTGATTGATGTTCTTTATACAGATGAAAATGAAATCAGCAGGGATATGGAAAAAGAAAGTGATAAAAAAATCATATGGAAATCGCTGGAATGTCTTTCAAAAAGGGAAAAAGATATTATGGTAATGCGTTTCGGACTTAATGGTAAAGAAGAGAAAACACAGAAAGAAGTTGCGGATATTATAGGTATATCACAGTCATATATATCAAGACTGGAAAAAAGAATATTGAAAAAACTAAAAAAAGAGATAGAAAAAATTGGTTAGTAACAATTGACATACATAAAATATCACTTTTCTACAGATAATTATTAAAAAATAGTAGGGAAGTGATATTTCTGTATTATAAAAAAGTGGAGATTACCGGCATTAATACCGCCGCATTACCCACTCTGTCGGATAATGAGCGCGAAATTCTCATATCAGAAATGAAAAAAGGAGATAAAAAGGCTAAAGATAAGCTGATAATGGCGAATCTTAAACTTATTCTCAGTATAATACAGCGTGTAAACAGTAAAAATGCTGACCCGGATGATCTGTTTCAGGTTGGCTGTATAGGTCTTATAAAAGCACTTAACAATTTTGATCCGGAATTGAATATACAGTTTTCTACCTATGGCGTGGTAATGATTCTGGGAGAAATCAAAAGGTTTATACGTGACAACAATATGTTAAAAGTAAGCCGCAGCACA
Source organism: Oscillospiraceae bacterium (assembly GCA_017483145.1). Taxonomy (GTDB): domain Bacteria; phylum Bacillota; class Clostridia; order Oscillospirales; family Ruminococcaceae; genus RGIG3102. The sequence continues at coordinate 5,531 of JAFULT010000100.1, forward strand.
AAAGATATAGCATATAAGGCTCTGGGTTTTAAAGAAAATTATATACGGAAAAGAGGCTTTGAGCCCACAGTAGAGGAAATAGCGTCGTTTGTAGGCACCACAACATATAAAATCAGCCATGCTTTGGAAGCGGTTTCGCCAACTGTCTCTTTATATGAGCCTGTTTACAATGACAACAGTGATAACACTATGCTGATGGATCAGATATCATCAGATAACTTTGAAGATGCCGTTATATCAAAAACAATAATCAAGGATGTACTGCATGGCCTTGATAACAGGGAAAGGCAGATTATGAATTTAAGGTATCTACAGGGGAAAACACAGACACAGATAGCGGATATTATAGGTATCAGCCAGGCACAGGTGTCAAGAATAGAAAAAAACATAATGTCACGTGTAAAAAAACAGCTTAAAACATAATGGATGAACACCATATAAATTGTTTTCATATATTAATATATGGAGGTGATTGTATGGTGTCTCTTTCTGTTTTGTGTGAAAAGGATATAATCAGTGTTTCCACAGGCCAGAATATCGGCAGGGCAGATGATATAGAGTTCAATGAAAAAACTGCAACAGTAGAAAATCTGGTTGTTTTCGGCCGTCCGAAATTGTTCGGATTGCTGGGCAGGGGAAAGGATATCAGGATACCGTGGAATGATGTTATTACAGTAGGCAGGGACGTGATACTGATAAATTCCCGGGAAATAAATATAACCGATAAACATGGTAATATAAAAGTGGACTATGATTGAAAATTCCTTTAAATATAGGCAAAAAAGAGAATATTAATAGTTGACATTGTGCATTTTGTATGATAAGATATTTAGGCGCAAATACGCACGCTGTATTCCTTATGGGTGGTGTAATAATTTATATCCCATAAAAATTCGCAAGATACAGCGGAGGACACAACCAAACGGAGGTAAAATTTTATGTCATCAGTATCAATGAAACAATTGCTTGAAGCCGGCGTACATTTCGGCCACCAGACAAGAAGATGGAACCCTAA
>JAFULT010000101.1 GCA_017483145.1 Oscillospiraceae bacterium
ACTTGCCAATCGGCAGTCGTCTGATACCTTCTATAATATATGCAGCATGTCCAAGAACGTTTTTCTGTGTCTGCGGTGTAGAATAGGATACATCTGTAAATGCACCGAATGCAGCTATATAGTTGAAATATCTGTGGTTGAATTTACCTATATCATAGTAAAACGGTGCACTGCTGTTTACTGCATGGCAGGTTATTTCCGCATTTTTGCTTATGCCCAGTGAAACAGCAAAATCGTTGGTGCTGCCTGTGGGCAGATATACAAGATATGGCTTTTTCTCCAGCTGCATCAGCCCGTTTATGGTGTGGTTCAGAGTGCCGTCTCCGCCACAGCACATCACATAGTCAAAATTGCCTTTTTCAGCTATTATAATATCTTCGCAGCCAAAATCTGCCATAATAGGGTATACAGTTACCCTGCAGTTTTCTTTCCGCAGGTTGTGCACAATGTCAGACAGCATTTCTGCCGCCCCGTTTTTACCTGCATAAGGATTATATATAACCAAAATATTTTTTTTCATAAATAACTCCAATTATAAATAATTACAAGTACGAATTATATTATAACACATAATTTATAAAAAATATATGTATTTATGTATACTTCAGTCAACGCAATTATGATATTAATGTAAAATTATTGTAAAATCTGCTGTCCTGAAACATTTGTCCGCTGCTGAAACCATAGGTGTTTTCATATGTACAGTCTTGCTACAAATTTTATATTGTTTTTTGTGCAAATAGCAGAAAACTATATATTGTTTGATTTGCTATTGCAAAAACACAATATATAGTAGTAAAATTATAAGGCTAACAATAAACAAAACAATATACAGAATTAATATAAAAGTATAAAGGAAGGGTAAAATGAACGCTATTACAGTTATCAAACGCACAGGCCGCCAGGTGGATTTTGATGCTACAAAAATCGAACGGGCTATCCTGAAAGCTATGAAATACGGCAGCGGTATCGTAAACGAAAAACTGGCAAGGGATATCAGCCTTGGTTTTGAAAGTGAAAAAACCGTTGTTACCATCAAAGAAATTGAAGACTATGTGTATAAAGCACTGGTGAATTCCGGCGATATGCTGACAGCCAAATATTACGAAGCATACCGTGCAGTACGTGAATACCAGCGCCAGAGAAACACAATCGACAACAAGGTACTGGGTGTTGTTACAGGTGAAGAAAAGGATGTTCTCACCTCCAACTCCAACAAAAACTCTGCACTTATCTCCACAATGAGAGACCTGGTTGCAGAAGAAGTTTCCAAAGATATTGCCCTGCGTATGATGCTGCCGCCACATCTGGCACAGGCACACCGCGATGGCCTTATCTATATCCATGACCTGGGTCACTATCTCAACCCATCTTTCAACTGCTGTCTGGTAAACCTGGAAGATATGCTGAACAATGGCACAGTTATCAACGGCAAGCTGGTTGAAAAAGCACATACATTCCGCACAGCCTGTACAATTGCCACACAGATAATTGCACAGGTTGCTTCCGGCCAGTTCGGCGGCCAGACAATCACTCTGTCCCACCTTGCTCCTTTTGTAAGAATCTCCAAAGAAAAGTTCATCCGTGATACACGCAATGAATGGAATAAAATGGGCTTTGATTACACAGAAGAACAGCTGATGGAAGCTGTAAGGGTAAAACTGGAAGAAGAAGTTCGAGGCGGTATCCAGACATTCCAGTATCAGATCAACACCCTGCAGACATCCAACGGTCAGGCGCCTTTCCTTTCCGTATTTATGTATATCAACGAATATCCTGAATACGAAGAAGAAACAGTAATGCTGATCAAGGAAATGTTGGAACAGCGTATCCAGGGTATGAAAAATGAAGTTGGTGCCTGGATCACACCTGCATTCCCAAAACTTCTTTATGTAACTGATGAAAACAATATCCATCCGGACAGCAAATACTACTGGCTGACAAAACTGGCTGCAGTATGTGTTTCCAAACGTATGATGCCGGACTTCATCAGCGCAAAACATATGAAGAAAAACTATGAAGGCAACGTATTCGGCTGCATGGGCTGCCGTGCATGGCTGTCTCCATACAAAGGCCCTATCAACAACACAGAAGGCGAATACAAATGGTATGGCCGTTTCAATATGGGTCTTACATCTCTCAACCTTGCTGACGTTGGTCTTTCAGCACAGGGTGACACACGCAAATTCTGGACTATCCTTGAAGACAGACTGGAAATGTGTAAAGAATCCCTTATGCTGCGTTACGACAAACTGAAAGATGTTACATCTGATGTTTCTCCTATCCACTGGCAGTATGGTGCCATTGCCCGTCTTGGCAAGCACGAACCAATCTATCCGCTGCTGCAGGACGGCTATGCTACAATTACTCTGGGTTACATCGGTCTGTACGAATGTGTAAAGGCCCTTACTGGCAAGAGCCACACAACACCGGAAGGTGAAGCACTGGCACTGGATATTATGAATCATCTCAAGAGCAAAATCGTTCTGTGGAAACGCCAGACAGGTCTGGGCTTTGCCCTTTACGGCACACCAAGTGAGTCACTTACAGAATACTTTGCAAAATCACTGCAGAAACGCTTTGGTGTTGTTGAAGGCATCACAGACAGAAACTATCTGACAAACTCTTACCACGTATTTGTACAGGAAGAAATCAATGCTTTTGACAAACTGAAATTTGAAAGCCAGTTCCACCCAATTTCTTCCGGCGGTGCTATCAGCTATGTTGAACTGCCAAACCTGGCAAATAACCCTGAAGTAATCGAAACACTTATCAGATATATGTATGAAAATGTACAGTATGCTGAAATGAATACAAAGCTGGACTTCTGTATGGAATGTGGCTTTGAAGGTGAAATCCTTTGTGACGACAATCTGGAATGGTACTGCCCTAACTGCGGCAACCGCGACAAAGACAGAATGAATGTGGTGCGCCGTACCTGCGGTTACCTGGGTGAAAACTTCTGGAACGAAGGCAGAACACAGGAAATCAAAGAACGTGTACTCCATCTGTAATACAGAATCAGACAGCCTGCTTAAAGCAGGCTGTTTTTATTTACAAAATTCGGCTCAAATGGTATTATTATATATTGAGGTGATACGTTTTGAAAAAACTTATTTCTGTAATAGTTCCATGCTACAACGAGCAGGAAGTATTACATATGTTTTATGATGAAATCAGCCGTGTGGCAGGGGAAATGTCTGCCTATGACTTTGAATTTATATTTGTAAATGATGGTTCCAGAGACAATACACTTAAAATATGCAAAGAACTGGCAGAAAAGGATGAAAGGGTAAAATACATATCCTTCTCCCGCAACTTCGGCAAGGAAGCCGGTATTTATGCAGGCTTTGAAAAATCAAAGGGCGACCTGGTATGTATGATGGACGCAGACCTGCAGGACCCACCGGCACTTTTGCCTGAAATGGTAAAAGCTATCGAAGAAGAAGGCTATGATTCTGTTGCAACACGCCGTGTTACAAGAAAAGGTGAACCGCCAATCCGTTCTTTCTTTGCCAGAATGTTCTACAAACTGATGAACAAAATTTCCAAAACAGAAATTGTGGACGGTGCACGCGACTACCGTCTTATGACCCGTCAGTTTGTAAACAGCCTGCTGGATATGGGTGAATACAACCGCTTTTCAAAAGGTCTTTTCGGCTGGGTAGGCTACAATACAAAATGGCTTGAGTATGAAAATGTTGAACGTGCTGCCGGCGAAACCAAATGGTCCTTCTGGAAACTGCTGCTGTACAGCATTGAAGGTATTATGGCATTTTCCACAGTGCCTCTTGCTATCAGTGCGGTAATGGGCATTTTGTTCTGCATTATTGCCTTTGCAATGATTCTGTTCATCATAGGCAAGACAATTATGTTTGGTGACCCTGTTGCCGGCTGGCCAAGCACAGCATGTATCATACTTTTTGTAGGTGGTGTGCAGCTGTTCTGCGTTGGTATTCTGGGGCAGTATCTGGCCAAAACCTATCTGGAAGTAAAGGGCAGACCTATTTATATCTGTAAAGAAACCAATATTGAGGAATAATATATTAAATGATGGAAAATAAAAAAAGAAGAGTTATAATATTTTTTGTTTTGATTTTAATATGTTTGTTCAGTTCTAGTGTATTGCTGTTGGAAGGAGTAATAGAAGGTAAAGATACTTTTTTCCATATGACACGTGTACAAAGTCTGTCCAGATCAATTAAAAATGGGATTATACCTTGTTATGTTGAACCAGAAATGCTTGATGGATTTGGGTATGCAACTAGCCTGTTTTATTGCGATTTTATGTTCTATATTCCTGCAATTATGGTTTGTATGGGAATGAATAGCATAATTGCATATAAATTATTTTTAATTATTATATGCTTTTTGGCAGTTTGGTCATATTTCTATGCAGCTAAAGAGATTACAAACGATAGCTTGTGCGGAATTGTTTGTGCAGCTGTTATAGCATGCAGTAACTATTTTTATATTGATATGTTCTACAGAGGAGCAACCGGAGAAACACTGGCATTCATATTCGTTCCGTGGGTTATTATGGGTGCATACAATATATTGTATGCTGATCAAAAAAAATGGTGGCAAATTGCAGTAGGTTTTTCTGGCCTTTTGATGTCCCACGTTTTAAGTTTTACTGTAATGTGCATATTATTTGCATTGATTATTATTTTGTATCTGATTACAGCTTTTTTTGATAATAATTTTAGTGATTTATACAATAAAGCAAATAGTATATTTAAAGCTGCAGTAATTTCGATAGGTATTACATCGTGGTTTTTATTCCCAATTATTGAACAGTTGGCTACAACAAAATTTTTAAGTTCATATTTTGCTGAAACATATAACCCTATAAACAGTGCCATCAGAATACGTAATTTATTTATAACTCTGGATGATACAGTTATCAATCATAATCTTGGAGTAGTAATTTTTGTTTTATCAATTATCTCCGCAATAGCTTTTTTTAAGAAAAATAAAAATGATTGCGAAAAGTTCTTGTGTAATATTACTGTGATTGCTTTTGCTTGTATGATTGGCTCTACAAGCTTATTTCCATGGTTAAAACTGGATCCATATTTTAATATCATTCAATTCCCTACACGTCTACATTTATTTACCACTATATTAATATCGTTAGTTGGTAGCTATTGGATGGTTAAATACGCAAAAAAATATAAATTAATATATATTTTTATTGTATTAATTGTCGGTTTACAAGTTTTTTTCTATAATCATAAAGCTGTAACAATCTATGAAAATAAAAAGGCAGAAGACAAGTTTATGTGTGACGAAAAATCATACAGGTATTATGATGAAAACTATCTCCATATAAACACAAACAGAACAACATTCATGAACAGATGGCAATATGTTGGACAAATAAGAGGTATAAATAATCATATAACAGGCGAGTGTCAATATCCGGCATATGGTGTATATAACATTTCTTTTTCTGACAATCATTATAATAATAACTATCTTGAAATGCCAATTCATTACTACAGAGGTTATGAGGTGAAAGATGAATCTGGCAATCTATTGGATACATTCCCATCAGAAGAAAGAGGCTGGCTCACTGTTGATATAAGCAATTATGATAATGGTGAATTGACAGTTATATATGGCGGTACATTTATACAAAAAGCATCATTACTAATAAGTATTGCTTTTTGTGCCGGAATTTTATATATTTGTTTTTACAAATTTACTGCAAAGGACGATGCTAAACTATGAAATACGCACAGATGAGACAGTTTGATGTGGCAAACGGTGTGGGTATACGTACCAGCCTGTTTGTAAGCGGATGCCATTTCCATTGCAAAGACTGTTTCAATGAAGAATACTGGCCTTTTGATTACGGACAGGAATATGATGATGCAGCAATGCAGAAATTTATCGATATGGGCAAGAACCCAAATGTTACAGGCTATTCACTGCTGGGCGGTGAACCTATGGACCAGCTGATGGATGATATGCTGCTGAAAACTGTACAGGAAATCAAAAAACAGACAGGCAAATCAATATGGATGTGGTCCGGCTTTACATTTGAGACAATGAACGAAAGACAGCGCGAAATCCTGCAGTATGTGGATGTGCTGGTGGACGGGCAGTTTGTTGCTGAAAAGAAAAATCTTACACTGCTGTTCCGCGGCAGCGAAAATCAGAGAATAATCGATGTACAGAAAACTCTGGCAAAAGGCGAAATTGTACCTTGGGAGAGAGAAAATGGAAATTAAAATCAAATATTTCACAGATAAAATTGACAGGGTTGCACCTATTTCAAAGGGCGACTGGATAGACCTGCGCGCTGCAGAAACAGTCCGGATGAAAGCAGGGGAATTCAGACTTATCCCGCTTGGTGTTGCAATGCAGCTGCCACAGGGGTATGAAGCCCACGTTTGCCCACGTTCTTCCACTTTCAAAAATTTTGGTGTTATCCAGACAAACTCCATGGGTATTATTGACAACACATACTGTGGCGACAATGACCAGTGGTTTTTCCCGGCCTTTGCATTGAGAGATACTGTTATAAATGTAAACGACCGCATCTGCCAGTTCAGAATAATGGAAAACCAGCCGAAGATTGAATTCAATATTGTTGAATCCCTGGGCAACGCAGACCGCGGCGGCCACGGGTCCACAGGGGTGAAATAATCAAACTGTCAGCGAAGCAGACTGAGGGATTGTCATTCCTAAGCGTAAGCGAGGAATCGCATCACCACAAAAGTAGAGTCCTGTCATTCTGAGCCATAGGCGAAGAATCTTTGCTCTTGTGTAACCACAAATTCTTTTTTTACGCTGCGCTGGCGTTACTTTTGGCGCAAAAGTAACCAAAACGTGGGGGTTGCGATTCCCCCACACCCCAACGCTGCACAGTGTGTGGTATGCTTCGTCTGCTACAAATCGCGGAAATTTGAAACCTTATTCGCTTCGCTCACTCTCTCGACAAATTTCTTCGCGATTTTCGCAAAAATATTTCAACCTGCTAAAGCCCTTGAAATATTTTTGCTCTCCGCAGACTACGCCATTTATATTCGGGGAAAGTATTTCCCCGAACCCCTTTCTGTTCGCTAAATCCCAAT
>JAFULT010000102.1 GCA_017483145.1 Oscillospiraceae bacterium
AAGGGAAAGTTACGAGCGAACAAGAGGGGCTTTAGCCCGTCGCTGTACGCGACGATAACTTTTCAGGGTGTATTTCACCGAACCCCTTTTGTAGGGGCGACCTGTGTTCGCCCGCAACGGGATGTCCGGAGGCCATCCCCTACGCGAGTCATTCCGAACGCAGCGAAGAATCGCATCCCCACCCGACTGTCACATATGTCATTCCGATAGCCGTAAGGCTGAGGAATCTTTGCTCTGCAATCATATACAGAATAAGAAAATCGCTGTAATTATTACAACAAAGATCCCTCACTGCGTTTCGGGATGACATTATATTTTTACTGTCCTTATGTCATTCTGAACAGGCCCTGCCTGTGACGCGTGCCCTTTAGGGTGAGAATCTTTGCGGCCGGATTACAGCTGACAATATTTTTCCATATATGTTGCACAAATAAAGATTCTCCGGCTTGTTTCACTCCCTCAGGATGACAATTCCCTGACCTGTGCTTTTTATTTATTCACCAAAAAAGAGGGCATTTGCCCTCTTTCCTTTTATTCTTCTGCAGGCAGTGTCACAGGGGCGCTGTATTCAAAATACATTCCCTTGTCTGCCACATACAGCTGTATTGTAATGTTTTCATTTATAAAGGAATACCTTTCCTGCACCGCCGCCAGAATATCATTCAGCCTGTTTGGGTCAATCTGATTTTCTTCGGTCAGCAGCTGTACAAACAGCCTGTCCCTGCACAGGCTCTGGCGCATTGATGTATGCACAGTCTGCCCGGCAACGGAGTCAATGTTCACATAGGCATCCAGCTGGTCCTGTGTGCCTTTCAGCCAGTCGCCCAGCCAGATGTATGTGCCGTTAAAAACCACATCGGTGTTTTCTTTTGTTTCCAGTTTATACAGTTTTTCCCCGCTGTCTGTCAGCCAGTCAAAGGTGTATACATCCTGCAGTATCAACTGACCGTCGCAGTAAATCTGCAGCCGGAAGTCCTTTATCCAGTGGCTGTACTGCCAGTCTTCATAGGGCAGTATGTCCGCTGTGTGCAGTTTCCCCAGCCAGAAGGTTTCATATCCGTACTGCCTTGCCCTGTCAATCCGGCTGTGTCCGGCATAGCTGTCAAAATACAGGTTCAGCACCACTGCCTTTCTATTTTCATACAGGCTGTGGCCGGTCAGGTTTTCCAGCCCCGCCTTTTCCCTTAAAAGGGGCAGGTTTTCTTCCTTTGTGGTGTCTGTGTATCCGGCTGTATCCACAGGAACAATCTGCTGTGCCGCCGCCTTTTCAAAGCCTGCGTAATATTCATATTCACTTGGCACTTTCTGCCGGCAGCCTGTCATTATCAGCACTGCCAGAACAATTGCTGCAATTTTTTTCATAATATATCCTTTAAATAAATCAGGTCAGTTAAAATACCAGGTTGGCAATATTTCCAGCCGGTTCAGATAATCACCGCTGGCAGGCAGACCGCTGATAACCGGGAAGAATATCACAAACAGCACCACAACAGCCGCCATATATATACATATATATTTTTCAGCCCCGGGTTTTTTATTGGCAATGTCCTTTATCATATAGCCTATGGCCAGTATGCCAAAAACCGTGGCAGGGAAATAATGGTAGATAAACGCCAGCCTTGTCACAGCCATCCACGGCAGGAAGGCTGTCAGATAACCAACCACAGGCATAAATGCACTGCGGTCTTTTTTCTTTATGCCGTTTACAGCGGTATATACAAGGGCGGGAATCATCACCAGCCACACAGCAGGGTTGCCAAAGGCGGCAATGCTGGCGGCCATATCCCCGAATCTTGAGGATGCATACCACACAGGTTTTGCAATCACAGGCCAGGTGTACCACGGGGATGAGAAGAAATGTTCTGCCACCAGCTGTGAGTGGTAGCGGAACATATGAATCTGTTTGTTTACAAATGCGTTGAAGGTCTGTGCCGCCCCATCGGTATACAGCACAGGCGCAAAGGCGGCAAAGTAAACCAGACATGGCACAATCACAAACCGCACCACACACCAGCCGCAGGTAATGGCGGCTTTTTTTGCCCCTTCAGCGGCAGGGTTGCCCCTGTTTACATAATCTTTATACTTGCACCACAGACTGAAGAAGAAATACCCCGCCAGACCAATGGCACAGTATGCACCGTTCCATTTCACTGCCACAGCACAGCCCATTGCTATACCGCCTGCCAGCAGATACAGCAGCTGCTGCACACCGTTTTTTTCCAGCGGTATAGCCGCATATTTCATCATAAACAGGAACATCAGCATTACAAACAGCACCACAAAGCTGTCCACCGTGGCAATTCTTGTCTGTGTGTAATGCATAAAGTCAAAGGCGAACACAAATGCTGTGACAAAGGCCACCTTGCTGTCAAACAGCTGTTTTGCCATCAGCCACATTATCAGCACCATCAGTATGCCGGCCACTGTGCCCATAAAACGCCAGCCAAATGGATTCATCCCAAACAGGGCAATGCCCACAGAAATCAGCGTCTTGCCCAGCGGCGGGTGGGTGGTTTCATATATTTTATAGCCTTTCAGCTGTTCATAGGCTGTGCGGCCGTGGTAAATTTCGTCAAAATACATTCCCCAATAATGCATATCCTCTGTTTTTGGCAGCATATGGCTTTCGTCCAGTGCGTTGTAAGGGGAATGTTCCTGATAAATAAACTCTGCCCCGGCTTCAATACTGCCGTAAATCAGCTCACCGTACTGGTTGCGCAGCACAATTTCGTTCAGCACCTGGCCGTCCTCCAAAGCGCGCACCATCACCGCATCAGCCACAAAGCCGGCGTCTGTCTTTTCCCAGGTAAAGACATAATCGTGGTGCAGCTGTGCCATATTTTCCCACAGCCCCCGGTCGTTCTGTATCAGAATTTCAAATTCACAGCCGATTTTGCTTTCATTGCTGCCCCGTGGGTAAAACTGGTCCCCCATACCGGAGAAAGACCATATCTGGTCCACATACTGCCTTTCGTCAAAGCGGTATACAAACCATTCCCCGGCCCTGTTGGCCTGGTAGAAAGTCTGCGGTGCACCGGTTGCCCCCAGGCGGAAAAATGCCACCATGGCATACACCGCCACAAGACCGCCTATGGCAGAATATTCCTTTACAAAGCCTTTCAGTTCCGGCTTTTCTCCCTGACGGGCGGCACTGTAACTGTAATAAACCGCCATAAGTGCAGAACATACAGTCAGCAGACTGATGAAAACTGCCACCGGGCGGGAAATGTACACCCCTTTGTACTGGCTGGCCATACTTGCCGCCGCATTGAAGTAATTGGACAGGGCGCTGATTACATATACAGTCAGCCAGCCCCTGTTTTTGGTATAAATATAGGAAAGCAGTGCCAGCAGAAGTGCCGGGTGCATATATCTTTCGTGCATCATTGTGCAGAAGGAGAAGAAAACGGTGATAAACACCAGTGCAGTGGAAAATATCCTGCCTTCTCCCTTCTGTCTGAACCAGCTCCAGGCGCAGAATACAAAGCATATGCTGATAACAATCATATTTATGCTTTCTGCCCCGGCCACACTGTCCAGCCCCTGCCAGTTTTTGTCCAGCAGCATATACAGGTTATAGCCGTTTACAGTAAAGTAACGGTAGCCGTTGAAGGTGTTTTTGTACAGATTAATCAGCCACAGCGGGCTTATCCCCTGTGAAAACGGCAGTGCCAGCAGCCACATACTGCCCAGCCCTGTGCCCACGGCTCTGAAAAATAATTTTACATCCTTTTTGCTGATAACCCAGAACAGCAGCACCGGCCCCAGCAGCAGTGCCTGGGGTTTGGTAATCAGCGCCGCGGCATAGACCACTGCCGCCTTTGTCACATCATCACGGCTGACAAAGTACAGTGCCAGCACCATCAGCAGGGTGTAAAAGCTGTCTATCTGCCCCCATATACTGCTGCCGAAAATCAGCCCCGGGCCAAAAACATAGGCGGCGGCAATAACCAGGGCCTGTCTTTCGCCCAGCTTTTCCCTTGCCACCCTGTGCAGGAAATATCCCCCCGCAATATCAGCCATAATGGCAGGCAGTTTTATAATAAAAGTATATATAACGCTGTGAAAATCCAGACGGAATACATTCTGTATCACATTGGTAGCCGCCAGCACATACATATACCCCGGCGGATAGTCAAGGAACATTCCGCTGTGGTACATACCCTTCAGCCCGTAATAGCCGGTGGCATCTGCCCAGTTTTTAAAGCAGTCCACATCAAACCAGAAGGCATAGTCCTGCAGGCCAAAATACCGGCGCACAGCAAAGCCGGCCAGCAGAATCACCGCCAGCCATCGGTTGTCTTTTTCAGTTTTCAGTCCGTCCCTGTCCATAAGGCTGAAAGCCGCTGTGCAGCCCGCCGCAAACAGGGCACCTGTAATAAAATATGCGCCCATACCGCTCCCTGTAAATAAATTATTAAATTATTATACCACATTGTATATGTATTATAAAGACGAAAGTTGATATACCCCCTGTCATGCCCCGCAGGAAAAATTACAGATCAGTCACTTTTATGGACAAAGACTGTTTTTTTATATACAATTAAATAAAAGTATTACGTATGGAGGTGCAGACTGTGCTGAAAAAACTTATACCATTTATACTGTGTGCAATAATGCTTACCGCCTGCGGCACACAGCCTGTCAGCAGTGACACCGGCAGCGAAAGCCATAGCGCTGAAAAGCATTATTCCTTTGAAAAAATCACACAGCAGATGACAATGGCTGATTTTGAAGACTGGGACAAGTATGATTACAGCGATATGTTTCTGGACAGCGGCAATATCAGCATCAGATGCTATATGCCGGCAGACCAGCCCTACGGCCAGTGGACAGACTGGATAATCTGCCGTTATGAAAACGGTATAATGACACACCGCCTTGAACTGACAGAAGAATTCTTTTCTGCAAAAGATGCAGACGGCTATTCCATCCGCCCCCACACCAACGCATATGAACAGACAAATGAAAATCTGACGACCCTGACCCTTACCGATTTTTACACCGACCACTGCAGACTGTTTATAGATTTTGAAAATCAGATGGTGGAATACACCGTTGCAGATGCCATAGATGAATACAGAACCCTTTCTGAAATGGACGGAAAACAGCTGGAACAGACCGTTATGGAAGATTATCTCCAGCCGCTGATAAATGCCGGTATGATCGGCCATTATTACAAGGATATAAATGCAGTTGACAAAATGCTGGCATATTTTGCCAATCAGGTTGTGCTGGAAGAGCCGGAAGCCATACCTGTAAAATTTACACAGGATGAGGAAAAAGGCGGTGTCAATGTAAGGCCCAAACTTGTAAAAGAATATCTGCGCCTTAAATTCCGCGATGTGGACAGATATTCCTTTGAAGAAAACCCGGCATATAATGCCGAAAGGGACTGGCTGAATATTCAGTACAAAGACACAATGGCAGAAAATGTGGATATCAGCATCACAGAAATTGACCTTAACGAAACTTTTATGTGGATTACCTATGATGTGCCGGACAAAGACGGCAATGCCGCATCCGCCGAAACCGCTTTTTTCCATAAACGCCACGGCAGATACCTGTTCAGCGGTGCTATGACAGATTACGGCAAAGGCATTGAAGGCGAGCCAAAAAGCGGCGACTACACCTTTGAAGAACTGGCGGGAGAAGGCGCCGGCGACGGCTGGTGGAAGGAAATGGCACTGGTAAACACAAAAACAGGACAAAAGAAAAGCATAGGCAGGATAATCGGCAGCAATGCCACAGACTACGGCTTTTTTCTCAACGGAGATGTGTATATCACAGACCAGTATGCCTTCCGCGCTTATGACAGGGATATGACCAACCCTGCCCCGATTTTTACCACAGAGAAAAACTTCCCTGCCGGGGGCGACAAAGATATAGACGGCAGCGGCACACACAGATATATCTATGCCGTGCGCCGTGAAAATGCGGACAGATACCTTGTTGTCTACAGTCAATACCGTATGGACGATGACTGGGAAAGCAATTTTACAGACGACAGCCATACAGTTCTGAAATACTGCTACAAAGTGGGTCTGCTGGATGGCAGCGGCACCCTGGTAAAAAGCTGGGATACAGACATCAATGTGGGTTATGGAATGGGTGCAAACGGCATCAGCATCAAAAAAGTTAAGGACAGTTATTTTGAAATTTACAGCACCTATAAATATGAAGAAAGCATGCGCTTCGGCTTTGATATATCCACAGGCAGGCTGACCCATATCAAAAACAGATTTTCACAATAAAATACACAGCCGGACTGCACCCCAGCCCGGCTTTTTCTCTGCCACCCCTGACACCGCAGGCGAAGCAATCCCCTGCCCACCCGGCTACCACTCTGTCATTCTGACGCCCCGCCGCAGCGAGTGTGCAGCGAGCAACCGAGCGTAGTGAGGCTCTTGGCGAGTCGCAACCACAGGTGAAGAATCGCATATGCACAGAATTGGTATTCTGATGCATCCGTAGGGGCGACCTTTGGTCGCCCGCAACGGGATGTCCGGAGGCCATCCCCTACGCCCGTCATTCTGAATGAAGTGAAGAATCTCATATACACAGAATTG
>JAFULT010000103.1 GCA_017483145.1 Oscillospiraceae bacterium
CAATTTGTCGCATTGGTTTTCAAGACCCGAAAGATTACAGTTACAACCTTTAACACTGATTTTTGTACGTATTTTTTTATCACACTGTTCCGCAAGTTGTGAAACATATACACCTGCCGGAAAAGGAAAGCCCAGTTTTACACCAAGCCTGTCCACAGCCTGTCCTGCAAACAGGTCAAGTGATGAGCCTATGGTTTTAATAACTTTTCCGTCTTCTGCTAGCAATATATCGGTTGTACCGCCGGAAACGTGAAGCATCATCAGAGTTTCACCAAATAATTCTTCCCTGTTTACATCAAACAAGGCGCTTGTAAGATGTCCTGTCTGATGTGATGCTTCTATAACAGGAATATTCATATTGCCACCAATGGAATAGGCACTCATTTTGCCTGCAAGAAAACATGGCATATATGATCCCTCTTCGTCTTTCGGTCTTACAGATACGCCAACAGCACCAATATCTGCTCCTTCAAAAGAAGAAAAGATATTGGTGAGATTTCTGATATGTTCAAACAGTGCCTGTTGCTGGCGCAGACCTATTTTACCCTCTTCTACAGGTAAAAATCTTTTTTCGGAAAATATTACCTTATGGGTACAATTGTCTACCAATGCAACAGATGTAGCATAGTTGCTGGTATCAATCCCAAGGGTAATCATTATTTTTTCTCACGCAGTTCTCTGGAAACAGCACCAAGAACGCCATTTACAAACTGATAGTCATTTTCACCTGCAAATTTTTTGCAGATTTCCACAGCTTCATTGATAACAATGCTGTCCACATCTTCATTGGTGTACATCATTTCTGCTGCAGAAAGTCTGAGAACAGCGCTGCATACTCTTGAAATTCTGTTTGTAGTCCACTTTTTCAGTTTGGACTGAATCATTTCATTTACTTCGTCAGCGTGATCGTAATAGTTTTTGATAAGATTAAGTGCAAATTCGTCCAGCATATATTCTTCGTATTCAGGTAATTCCTGTGTTACTGCAAGAATATCATTCAGGTCATTTGCACTGAAGCTTGCCTCAAATATGGCAATAAATGCATTTTCTCTTGATTTATGTCTAGTCATTTTTCTTTCCCTTGCAAAATCAGACAAAAGTCTGTAATTATTATTCCTCTGTCACAGTTTCTACACCTGTAACAATGATATTTACTTTGGAAACAGCAATATCAGTCATAGTCTGTACATTGGCTTTAACAACCTGCTGAATATCTTTGCATACAGCCGGAAGTTTATAGCCGTATTTTACTACAACACGCACTGTAATTTCAGCAACGCCGTCACTCATATTTACTTCTACAGCTTTTGGCAGATTTGTTTTTGCCAGCACACCTTTAACACCGGATGAACCAACAGAAACATTCATTACACCTTCAACTTCCATGGCGGAAATTTTTGCCAGTTTTTCAATTACTGAAACAGAAATTCTCAGACCGCCTTCCTGTTTTACTGTATTTTTAAATTCCATAAAATGTTGCCTCCTGTATAATATAAAACAAATGTTTTCTGTATAATTTGCATTATTTTGAATATTAAATGCAAAATTTGCATTTGTTTTTCTAATATTATACCACTAATGCATAAATATAACAACACTAATTTACTTCAACTACAACAATATTTTGTGAAGAAATTGTAGTTTTTGACAAAACCACATCTCTGATTTTTGATACATCAGCTTTGGAAAGCTCTCCGTTTACCGGCTGTACAGCAAGAGAAATCTTTCCGTCTGTGATGCTGGCCACGCAGTCCCGGAACCCTTTGGCCTTGACCAGGTTTTCTATATCTGTTTCTGTTGTCATATTCTGTATAATCAGAGATAATTTTTCTGTTGCCTCTTTCTTTTCCACATCAGTTATTTTTGCATTTTTAAGGGCTTTCTGCAAAGTATCCAATGCTTCATCTCGTGTTTTTTGTCTGGCAAGACGTGCCTGCTGGAAATATTTATCTCCGTCTGACTGTGTGGTAGCAACCAGCTGGGCATCACCGTAATTTTTTGTTTCATAGTCATCACTGGTCATAAGCATATCTGATTCATCCATCTCTGCTGATGTATTCATCTGCTGCACAATCTCTTCTGTGAGAATATATGTACCTTCAGCCCCTTTTGCATACTGCCAGTTGAGATAAACTGCAATCACCATTGCAAAACCAAGTATCATAAGAGAAGCCTTTCTTTGTCTGTTTATATTTTTCATTATAAAACCTCCCGATTTATTTCATTTTTATTACACAGATCCTGTTTGAGCTTACATTCAAAGCTACTGAAACAGCATCTGTTATATCACTTACAACTTTTATATCGTCTGCACCTGCACATACTACAACCACACCCTGCACTGTTGGCTGCAGAGTTTTTTCAACCAATGCTTTTTTGTCATTGCCGTCGCTGACCATTACAATTTCATTCTCATAGGTATATCTGTCAGACTGCTGGCCATTTACATCAGCAGCCACAGTTTTTACATCCTGTGTGGTTTTTTCCTGCCAGGCATATACATTTTCTTCTCCTGATTCCAATGTAACCATTACTTTTACCTGACCGGCACCATGTACAGAACTTAATAATTCTGTCAGTGTTTCTTCAATATACCGTCTGTATGTATCGGCGTGACAAACCGTCTGTTCTGTTTTCTTTTCCTGTGTAAATATTTCATCAAAAGAAAGGAGAATAATACCTGCAAAACCTATTATAACAATCAGATTGAATCCAGATTTTTCAAATACTTTTCTTAATATATCAATAATTTTTTTACTGTCCATTTCAATCTCCAAAAACAACAGGACCTATATTTCCTATATATTCTTTTACGTATTTGTGATTTTCTGCAAGCACTCCGTATATTTCAATACAGTCCACGCTTATACTTTCACTTTGTTTATTTATATGCACATAAACATCTGAGTAGGATATATTTTTTTCTGAAAGAATGTTTTTTATCTGCTGTTCCAGTCGCTCTGCCGCCTGCTCTGTAATAAAATCAACAGCATCGTCTTCAGAATAATAATTCTGACTGAAAGCATCAACATTTATATTCAGCTCTGTCTGTCTGAAAGTATACAGCAGTCCTGTAATAATACATAATGAAGTTACAAGTCTGATAGCTTTGTGTGTATATTTAAAATCCACCAGGCTGTATAAAATCCCCATTATATATGTAAGCACAGAAACAGTGCCAATAAATTTTATAATATTATTCATTTATACTCCGTTTGTAAGGCTTATCATAATAGTCAGTGAAAAAACAAGCATTGTCATATATAAAAAAACTATTGACACCGTCAGCTCAATTACTGTTACAAAGCCTTTCAGGCAGCTGGAAATATTTTTTATATCAAACATATCTGCTGTAATATACATGAAACTTGTGCATATCCAGTATACTGCAAGAGATAAAAGAGAAGGTATGAAAATCATTGCAATGCCTGCTATACCCACGGCACCTGCAAATCCTTTTATAGCTTCCATACCGGCAAAAACACTGCCTACTGCATCCTGTAACGCTGAGCCAATTACGGGTATTGCAGCACCTGTAATAAATCTGCCGGCTTTCACAGTTATTGTATCTTTTCCCTGTGAGATGACAGTCTGTAAAGTCAGGACAAAGCATATTATTGATACAATAGTTTTCATCAGCCATCTTACTGATTTCACATAAAAATCAGAAATACTTTTCAGTTTTATAAATGGCGACAAAGTGTCTGCGATAATCAAAGAAAAATACCGATGTAATGATGGTATAATGGTTGTAAGTAAAAAATCCGCTATAAATACAAGAGCTGTAAGAAAAAAGCCGGAATAAACTGTTGACGTAAAAAATTCACCGCTTGACATTGATATACCTGCAAAAACAGGCAGGAAAACTGTCATGAAATTCTTAACTTCTGAAAGTTTTTCAGCAGCTACACTTATAACAGTTCCAACAGGTTCTATAAGATTTACAAAAACTACAACAGTACATACGCTGTCAATTACATTTATTGCTGTAGAATTATTATCAGTACCAACAGCTTTTATTACCGAAAAAAGAAGTATTATCGCAATGATTCTGACAGATAGCTGCAATGGTTTTACAGCCGAATTTTTCACAGATTCACAAACATAATCTATAATATCTTCCGGTGTGATATCCATAAATTTATCTGCAGGTATATCGTAATTTTCTGCAATATTATCTATCTGCTGCTGAAAATCCGTGGCGGCAGAAGCTTTTACAGGAGTTAAAAAAAATAAAACTGCTGTAAAGAAAAAAATAATCTTTTTCATTCTATAAGTTGTCCTATTATTTCCAGAACCTGTATAAATACAGGCATTGCAAGTATAACTATGGCTGTTTTGCCTGCAAGAATCATCTGGTTGGCAATTGCTTTATTACCATTGTCTGTTGCTACGTCTGATACAAACTGCGTCACCAATGCTATGCCCATAGTCTTGAAAATCAGAGTAAAATGTGCTTCTGTTTCATACAGGAATATATTCTTTATACTTTCAATTGCAGGGGTAATCATATTCAGCACATAAGTCAACACAACAAAGCATATACATATACTTATAATTGAAGAAACCGCTTTATCCATCATGGGTATAAAACTGACCGTCACTATGCACACAATAATAATTCCCGATATTTTAATAAATTCCATATTATAACTCAAAAAGGTATTTTATGGTTACAAACAGTTCCTTAATCTGTGATATAACCATTGTAAGCACAACTATCAGCCCGGTAAGTGTTGTAAGCATTGCCTGGTCTTCTCTGCCGGACCTTACCAGCACCTGATTCAGCACAGATACAATTATTCCTATGGCTGCAATTTTAAAAATCAAATCAACATCCATTTTTAACTCCTAAATAAAAACAATTATAGTTATAACTGCAGCAGAAATACCGTATAACATATCTGCCTGCAGGCATTTTTTATAGTTTGTTTTATATATTTCAGCTTCTTGCGTAAACCTATGTTTGTTTTCTTTTAAATAATCAATTTCTTCTTCAAGATTCCTTTTGCCAAGACCTTCAAAGAATATTTTCACAGCATTCAACTGTTGTCTGTTTATAAAACTGCGTTTGATTAGTGGGTACATGGCCAGACCATCTTTTTCAAAGAAAATATATTGAGTATAATCCAATGTTTCAAAGATTTTGGGATATGTCATTCCTTTACTGCATTCAGGTATAAAAACGTCAATCAGTTTAACAGTTTCCCGCAAAAATTTATATGTAATAAAATCTGTAAAATTATTCCTGTTGAATATAAAAAGACTGGAAATAAAGACAAACAAAATTCCTGTAAATCTAAACATCTATAATATCCTCTATAATAAAATTTCCATTGTAATTTTTCAGAAACAATATTTTTTCAAAAACCCGGGAATCTATTAGATTTTTAATATATGGCTTTCTATAAAGACTTTTCAAATCATAGGCATGGACAGAACATATAAATGCAGCCCCGTTATTTACAGCATTCAGAATGGCTGCCGCTTCCCTTTCGTTGCCAATTTCATCACATATGATTATATCCGGATTCATTGTCCTGACCGCCTGTTCCACAGCAGATGCTTTTGGTATATTTATCAGAAAATCATGGTTTATCAAAGGAGAATAAATTTCATTTCTTTCATCACAGATTACAATGTTTTTGTTGTGCTGCAACATACAGAAACTTCTGATAAAAGTGGTTTTGCCACTGTGAGGTCCACCGGCAATCAGAAATCCTTTTTCTGTATTCAAAAGTTCATAAGGAATATTCCATACTGTGCTGCCGGCAATTCGTATATTCATTGAATACAGTTTCTGCAATATAATTTTACCGTTGTTATTGATTGAAAAAGCACCTGCAACACCTGCCCTGTGCCCGCCCTTCAGTGTAATAAACCCTTTTTGTATCTGATTTTCATATGCAGAGATTGTATAATCACAGAAACAGTAAAATAAGTCCATGAGCTGTTTTTCATCCATAACCACTCCGGCTAACTTTATATACCTGCCATCAACACATATTTTTATATCAAATCCAGCCCTTACCCTTATTTCGGTTATATTTTTGTCTTGATTTGAAGTATAAAATCTCTTTACTTCTATGGGAAGCAAATCCAGAATTTTTTCTATATTCTTGTCCATTTTTTCACCTTGATAATGACTATGCTTTTACAGACAAAAAAAGAACTCCTGTGCAGATAATCCGCACAGGAGTAAATTTTATTTAAGAATATTTTCTTCTTTCATTCGTCTTTCAATATAAGGAGTAAGATGCAGATAGTCACGGAATGCTTCATATGCCCGGTATTCTTTCCGGTTGAATCCACCACTTCTTATTGCTCTGATTGCAATATTTTTTGGAGTGTGTTCTGTATCGATAAATTCCATAACAGATACATCAAAGCCAAGTGCTTTCAGCAGCTGTGCACGAAGACTGTCTGTGGCAAGTGCTGAAAATCTTTCCTTCAGTATTCCAAACTGCAGCATAGGCTGTAAATTTTCATTGCCTATCTGTCTGAAGAATTCATGCTGACAGCAAGGCACAGCAATAATGATTTTTGCATTGAATCTCAATGACTGTACAATGCCTTCATCGGTGGCATTGTCACAGGCATGAAGCATTATAACCATATCCACATCCTGTGTTCTGTCATAGTCCTTGATATCGCCTTTCTGGAATTCAAGTGAATCATATCCAAGGTCCCTTGCTACCTTATTACAGTAATCAATAACATCTTCTTTCAGATCAAGGCCTGTAATATCAGCCTTTCTGCCAAGTATTTTTACCACATAGTAATACAGCGCAAATGTAAGATAAGCTTTGCCGCAGCCAAAATCCACGATTTTTAACGGTCTGTCAGCAGGAAGTACATCAAGGGATGTTTTAAGCAGTTCAAGATATTTGTTTATCTGGCGGAATTTGTTGTATTTTGCTTTTACAACTTTACCGTCTTTTGTCATTACACCAAGATAAATCAGAAAATCTATATCTTCGCCTTCATTAAGAATATATTCTTTCTTTTTGTTATGTGCCCTGATGGATACTTTTTTGCTTGGCGGCATTGTTTTGGCTTTGATTTTGCCATTGAAGCAGTTTATATGATAATCATTTTCCCTGCCGTAAACCATACACTGTGTAAAGTAATTTTCAAGCAGGTCAGCAATTTCACCAACCAATTCATCGGCAGAAACATTTTTATGTTTTACCTGTGCTTTTACAGTGTATTCAAACTGATACTTAACACCATCATTTGATGTAAAAGGACGTACTGTAACCTTTGAAAATTCACAGTCTGCACCTTTTTTCAGCCCACTTATTACAGCAAGAGCAATATCCTGCTCAAAATATTTACAAATTTTTTCTTTAATCATATTATTCTTCCACAAATATAGGGATAAATTCCTGTCTATTTACATCTACAAGACCTAAATCAGTGAATTTAACTGTAGGAATAACAGGCAAAGCAAGTGTTACTATTCGCAGCATTGGATTAGGCAGGTCAAGTCCGGCTTTTTTCAGTGCTTTTTTCATAATCTGCACTTCTGCTGCCAGTTCTTCGTTTGGCTTATTGCTCATAAGGCCGCCAACATTAAGAGCCACATTGGCAACAACTTTGCCGTTTTCTGCAAGTGCCTGTCCACCGCCTGTCTTTTTAAGACATTCAAATACAGCAAAAGCATCCTGTGCATTTTTATAAACAATAGTCAGATTATGGCTGTCGTGGGATACTGTAGAGCCCCAGGCAGCATCAATTTTACCGAAGTTTCTTACAATTCCTTTTGTATAAGTGCCTTTTCCGTAACGGTTTATGATAATTGCATAGTGCAGACTGTCATCACCGCTGATATCTACAACACCATTGACTACTGGCAGTTCAATCTGTGAACAAACAGATGTGGAGCCGTTGAAATCAAGGTATTCCATCATATTCACTTTAACTTTATCGCCTTTTTCATATTTAAGCTTAAAGTCTTCAACTGTAAAGTTAGGTACCTTAACACTGTTTTCTTCTTCAATATCAAAATGTATATCCGGAATTTCAGCCAGAAGAGTGCCATTTTCAGCTACAAGTCTGCCATCTGTGAAAACGTGGGATGGTTTAAGCTCTTCAAGTGATGGTATAAGCAGCATATCTGCCACATAACCCGGTGCAACAGCACCATAGTTTTCCAGTTTTGCTGCCTGTGCAGCATTAAGTGTACAGGATTTGATTGCAGTTACAGCATCAAAGCCACATTTCAATGCATCGCGAAGAACATCATTCATATGACCGCTGGCGATAATTTCATCAACTTCCCTGTCATCTGTACAGAAAGTAAGTCTGTCATAGAATTTTACACCTTCCAGACCTTTCAGGATTTCAGGTATATTTTTGGCAATTGATGATGAACGGGCATCCACATACATACCACTGCGCATTTTAGGTTTTACTTCCCACCGGCTTCTTGATTCGTGGCAGGTTACAGGACCGCCGATTCGATAAGATGAAAGCTGTCTGCCGATAAGACCCGGTGCATGTCCCTGGATATATCTGCCATCTTCTTCAAAAACTTTAAGGATGTCCATCATTCTGTCATCGGCATTGTAAACACCGATAAAATCCATTACCTCAGCAAGACCGATAATATTGGAAAGACTGAGCATCTTTTTAATATCTTCTGCCATAAATGTAGCACCGGCATTTTCAAGGCCAGGTACAGCCGGTACACAGGATGGAATATCAATAAGCATTTTCATTGGCAGGCCTGCTGTCTGTGCATTCATATATTCCACTGCTCTGATGCCATAAACATTTGCAATTTCATGTGGGTCTGTAATAACCATAG
>JAFULT010000104.1 GCA_017483145.1 Oscillospiraceae bacterium
TATATGCTTTCTAAAGGTTTTCGTTTTGGTATGCTGTTACAGATAGCTATAGGCCCTGTATGTATTTTTATTTTTCAGAACTCTGTTGCATTGGGATTAATACCTGCATTACAGGGCGTACTAGGGGTAGCACTCACTGATGGTACAGAAATTGTTCTGGCCATACTTGGTGCTGCAATACTATTGGACAAACGTCCAAAATTAAAAAAAGCAATAGGAATAATCAGCGGTGCTGTGGTAATTTTTTTTGGTGTGAATAGTATATTATCAGCTACAGAAACTGTAAATCTATTACCACGGTTGTCAGAGAATATGTTTATTGCTGCTTTTTGTCTGGCCGCATCCAATCCGCTTACAATAATATTCTGGTCAGGAATTTTCACATCCCGTATTGCCGCAGGCGATATGAATAAAGAAGATATGTGGGTATTTGGTACAGGATGTGTATTATCCACACTTTTCTTCCTTTCCGTTGTTGCACTGGTGGGCAGTTGTACAACAATGGTTATACCATCACAGTTGATAAAAATTCTTAACATTGTTTCAGGTACAGCCATATTGGCATTTGGTGTTAAAAGTATAATAAAAACAATAAAAGTTAAAGATTAACGTATGATTACGTAATTATCCTCCTAAGTTATATTTAGGAGGATTTTTGTTTGCTATAGTGTAATTATAAAACTATTCGCCAAATTGGAATTTGTCCAACAGATGTAAAAGCACTTTTGCCTTCTCTACTTTTTGTCGAATGACTTTTTGCCCTTGCTGATGTATACTTTAATCAGAGGAGGTGTGGCTATGGATGCTTCTTATACAGGAAATAAAATTATGCAGCTGCGCAAACAGCACAATATGACACAGAAAGACCTTGCCGAACTGCTGTCTGTCACAGACAAGGCTGTCAGCAAATGGGAACGCGGTCTCAATTTTCCGGACCTGCTTACACTGGAAAAAGCCGCCCGGGTGCTGGACAGCTCTGTGGTGGAACTGCTTGGCATTGAGGGCCACACCAAAGAACAGGTGGCATCAGAAATAGCAGAAATTGCCAACAGTGAAAAACAGTACCTTTTAAAACAGATACACAGCAGAGGCTGGCTGATAATTGTAACAGGAATCCTGCTGTATATCAGCCTGATATATACTGATAAAATGCTTTACGACAGGGGAGTATATGGAATAAATGTGCTTGGCAAAGCAACCTGGCTGGGGTTGATTGTGGGCTGTGCC
Source organism: Oscillospiraceae bacterium (assembly GCA_017483145.1). Lineage (GTDB taxonomy): Bacteria > Bacillota > Clostridia > Oscillospirales > Ruminococcaceae > RGIG3102. The sequence goes on from JAFULT010000104.1 coordinate 1,228, forward strand.
GGTGTTTCGGTTGCCAGTGCCAACAGGCTTATGGGCAAACAGACTTTGCTTTCAAAATTTGTAAATTATTTCAGAAAAACCGTTTTTTACCGCATAATAACCGTTACAGCAGAGAAAATCACAGCTATAGCCGGTATAATACGGCGCCACAGCCCCATAAATCTGATTATAGATTATTTTTATAAGGAAAAATAAAAAAGAGCAGGCAAAACCTGCTCTTTACTTTTTGTCCACGGCCAGTTTGCCGTCCTGCAGAATATATGCACAGTCCGCATACTGTAATAATGACTTGTCGTGGGTAATCATTATTATTGCACTTCCGCTGTCCCTTAAAGACAGTATGCCCTCCATTACCAGCCGGGCGCTGTCACTGTCCAGATTGCCTGTGGGCTCATCACAGAACAGTATCCTTGGCCTTGTCACCAGTGCCCTTGCCACAGCCACCCTCTGCTGCTGTCCGCCGGACAGCTGATGGGGATAATTATAGTATTTGTCAGCCAGCCCCATCCTGTCCAAGGCGGCCATGGCCATATTTCTTCGGGCAAAATACTTCACTTTGTTGTATTTCAGGGGCAGAGCCACATTTTCAATGCTGTTCTTGCTGCTTATCAGATTATAGCTCTGGAAAATAAAGCCTATATATTTTCTTCTCAGCATTGCCAGCTGTCTGTTTTTCATCCCGTTTATCCTTTGGCCCATCAGAAACAGGTCTCCGCTGTCTGCCTTGTCCAGCCGGCTCAGCACATTCAGCAATGTACTTTTGCCTGTGCCGGAAGGGCCTGTAATTATGCAGAACTGCCCGCCTTTCACATCGATGCACAGGTCATCCAGCACCTGCAGGCTGTCATAACCTTTGCAAATATTTTCTCCTTTAATCATTTTTCACCTGTAACAATAATTATTCACAGCTTATTATTGCAAAAAAGCCTTCCGCATAAACGGAAGGCTTTGAATATTCAGTTAAAATACAAGACCGATTGCACCCAGCAGACCATAGGAAACAATACCCATGATAATACCGGCAGTCAGCACACCGCAAATAACAGCGATAAAGGATTTGCCTTTTTCCATGTCCAGCAGTGCAGCAGCCAGAGAACCTGTCCACGCACCTGTGCCAGGCAGCGGAATAGCCACAAATGTGTACAGAGCCCAATATTTGGCATTGCCGAATTTTGCACCTGCAGCATGGCCTTTTTCCAGCACAAAATTCACCAGTTTTTCAAAAACTTTGAATCTGGCCATAAACTGCAGTACAGGTTTTACCATCAGCAGAATTACAGGCACAGGCAGAATGTTGCCGATTGCAGCGATAATGTATGTATTGATAAAAGGCAGCCCCATACCTACACCTACAGGAATTGCACAACGCAGTTCAACAATAGGCAGCATAGATATGAAAAATACCCAGATATAGTCTTTCAGCATATTTATCATAATCAAACCTCATATAGTAAAAAATTAACTTAAAAATTGCAACTTTATAAGTATAACACATACAGTTAAAAAAATAAAGTGAAAAAACAGTAAAATTACTAAATAGTAATTTATGACTTTTTGGTTGAAATTATTGCTTGAAAAATATATAATATAGGTTAATAATAAGAGCCATAGATATATCTATGGGCACAATGATGAAAAAATGCCTTATGGCTGAAATAAACGGAGATAAAGATGAAAAAACTGTTGTCATTGGCTCTGTCCGTACTTATGCTGGCAGGTGCACTTACAGGCTGCGGTTCACAGCAGGATGATTCCATAATTCCTGACCCAAGCCCCACACCCAAGGTATGGTACCAGAATGCCCTTACAGGCGAAGAACAGAGTATAGACTACCCCATGGGCACCAGCCCTGTGGCAGTTATGGTAAACAATATTATGAGCAAGGACACTTTTGAAAGTGCCTGGCCCCAGAGCGGTCTGTCAAAGGCTGATGTGGTGTACGAAATGGAAACAGAAGGCGGCATTACCCGCTATATGGCCCTGTTCCGCGACTGGACAAAAATGCCGGTTGTGGGCCCTATACGCAGTGCCCGCGACCAGTTTGTACAGCTGATGCTGCCTTATGAATGTCTGTATATCCACGACGGCGCATCCAATTATGCAAAGGATATGCTGGCACGGTACAATTATTATGACAAAGACCTGCAGCCAAATGCCGGCATCGCTTTCAGAGACCTGACAGAGTACAACAAAGGCAAAAAAGCCTATGAACATACAGAATTCACATCAGGTCAGCTGGTGGACGAAGCAGTAAACAGCGGCAAATTTGAGCTGGACTATTACGGCGAACCACAGCAGATGTTTGAATGGGTAAAATATGACGAACCTGCAAGGGAACTCAACGGTATAGAGGTTTCTGAAATCGAATGGCGTTTTTCCAACAGCTATGCTGCAAAAATGACATACAATCCTGAAACAGACAAATATTCAAAGGAACATATAAACCTTGCCTGGAATTTTTCCAAACCGCTGATTGATGCAGGGGAAAACGGTGCACCGGTTGAATTTGACAATGTGTTTGTTCTCTGGACACAGATTGAAAGATACCCGGACGGCGTCCTTTCCAATGTCAGCCTTTCCTGGGGCGGCGTAGGCTTCTATTTCAATGGCGGCAAGGTGGAAAAAGTGCGCTGGATGAAGGGTATGCCTAATGACAAACTGCGCATAGTTTCCCTTGACGGCACAGAAACAGATGTGCTTATCAATCCGGGCAAAAGTTATATCGCCTTTGTTGACCTGGATTATTTCGGCACATATATGATGGACGGTGTGCCGGTTGACTCCGCACGGGATTATACCCCGGTTGAAGACCTTCCTGTGGAAGAAGGGGTAGAGGCAGAGGATGATACATCCGATATCCGGCCGCAGTGACGAAATTGTAAGAATATCTTAATATTTTTTACACAAATTAACAGTGGAAAAGTGGTACAATATTCTTATCGTAATATAGAATCTATTTGTAATCGAGGTGTTTGATATTAAAAAGATTATTGGTTTAATGCTGGCAATGATTATGACGCTGTCAGTTTTCACAGCCTGTTCCCAGTCAGGAACAGCAGGAGAAAATCCGGACAATGACGTTGTTGTGCGGCGGAAAGAATACAACTATCTGACCGGCCTGCCTTTTGCAGACGGTGCAGACAAAACTGCCAGACCTGTTGCAGTAATGATAAACAATCTTAAAGTGACATTGCCACAGAGCGGTCTCACAAATGCTGATATCATCTACGAAGCAGTTACAGAAGGCGGCATCACACGTCTGATGGCTGTTTACTCTGATATAGAAAAAATTGAAAAAGTTGGTCCTGTAAGAAGTGCCCGTGATGCTTTTATAGAAATGATGCTGCCATTGAATGCTATCTATGTTCATATCGGTACATCCATTTCTGCAGAAAGAATGCTGAATTTCTATTCTTACAAGGATATTGACGGCATCTATCTTGGCAGTCTGGCATTTGAACAGAATTCGGAACTGGCAAAGACAAAAGGTCCGGAACACAGCTGGTTCACAAACAAAAACCTTATCAGGGCAGGTATCGAAAAGAATGATATCGCCACAAAAAACAATTTCTATCCTGCATTTGAATTTGTTGAATACGGCACATCCCCACGTACACCGGAAGGCGGCGTGGCAAACACAGTAAGCTTTTCATATTCATCTTATGCAGATGTTGCTTTCAACTATGACAGCTCAACAGGCAAATATATGAAGCACGCCTTCGGCATTCCTCATATGGATGCTGATACAAATTCCCAGCTGGCATTTGACAATGTGTTTGTAATTATGGCCA
>JAFULT010000105.1 GCA_017483145.1 Oscillospiraceae bacterium
AGGCCATCCCCTACGTGGCTGATTTAACGCAATACCCCGTAGGGGGCGGGTTTCCCGTCCCGTTGCATTTTCACACAATCATTGCTCTTATGCAATCGTAGGGGCGGGGCTCTGTCCCCGCCCGTTTTAGCTACACTGTTGCGGGATGTCGGGGACGCCATCCCCTACGCGAGTCATCCTGAACAGGCTTTGCCTGTGACGCGTGCCCTTTAGGGTAAGAATCTTTGCAGTTGTAAACCGCAATAAGTTTATTTTTTTATGATAATTATATAAACAACTGTTACTTTTATGTGTTTGCAAAGTATCTGACGCTGCGCTGGCGTTACTTTTGGTGGCAAAAGCAACCAAAACCCCGGACTGATTGACGTCCGGGGTTTTATTCAGTCTATAAAGTATGTCTGGCGTTCTGCCGCTGTAAGCTGGCGGTCGCCCAGGATTTCCCTTGCCATTTCAATCAGCTGGTCAAAGGAGTAATAAGGATAAAAGCGGGAATATTCATTGTCGGAAATAACCGTAGTCACCCCGTTGCAGCCTGCACAGGAACTGATGGAGTTCTGCAGGGTGTAAACCCCCGGTTCAGTCATATCATACATCTGCACAACTTTTGATATATAGGCCCCCACTGACAGTGTGGCGCTCATTGTATGACCGCCGTCATAGAATGTAAATTCCAGCGCACCGATTTCCCCCACTGCTTTTTCAAGGGTGTATCTGCCCTCTTTCCAGTTGTAGATTTTCAGTCTGTTGGCGCTGTCCTGCATAATTATATGGTCACCGTCCGGTGTAAAGGACACTTCTGTGCTGCCAACCACACCAAAGTCCAGGCTGTGCAGTATTTTGCCGGCAGAAATATCCACAATGTTTATACTGCCGTCCGGAGAGTAAATGCTGATTATATCACTGCCCGGCATAATCCAGCCGTCCTGCTGCCAGTGTGCGCCTTCTGCAGGAATTATATCTGCAGGCAGGTCAACCCATATGCCTTTTTCAATATCCCATATCAGAATATCTGTTGTTTTAGGCATGTCCCGGCCGTCTCCGTCTGCATACACTGCACTGCAGGGCACCAGCAGATAATTGCCGCCGCCTGAAACAAATGCCGCTCTGATTGCAAATCTTTTCAGATTGTCCCTGTTGCCAAGGGCGTCCACAATATTTTCGCCACTGAAGGACAGCATTTTCTCCCCTGTGCCTGCGTCAGCCAGCCACAGGATGTTTTTCTGCATCAGCTCCCGGTTATAGATGTAACCTTCAGCAGGTCCGTACATTTCCAGCGGGTCAATTGCTGTCAGCATTGTGAGAGATGTGTCTGTCATACCCAGCTGCAGCTCTGTGCTGTCATAGCGTGGCTGTGTAACAGCATAGTAATCATTTCTGCCGGTCTGCATATCGTCCACACAAAAACCCGCTTTGCCCTGTGCAGGGTAAACAAGGAATCTGTCCTGCAGGATTTTTTCGCCGTGGAGATAGCCTGTCCTGTGCTGTGTATCACCTGTTGACACTGTTTCTTTGGTGTTTACATCATACATTGTGATTTTATCGTCATGGGATACAAAGAACATATACTGCCCGTTGTCTGAAAAGCCCACATTTGCAGGGCCTGTACCCAGCGGAGTATAGTTGAAATCTATATAATCCTGATACCAGTAAACCGATGAGCCGTTGAAAATATAGGTTTTGTCGTTATATCTTTCTGCCTTCTCCACTATTCCGATATCAATATAATACTGATAACTGGAAAGCACCGGATTATAAACCTGGTCGTTGATAGGGTTGGTTACAAAAACATAGCCGTCCATTGTCATAACCAGCAGTGTCCTGCCGTTTGGCAGTGGCTGTGCCATACATATCTGGCTGCGGTCTTCAATACGGCTGTAAAGCTGACCTGTGGCATTGTCAAACACAATTGCTGTGTTGCCGTTGATAACGCTGACCCGGTTTACAGGATTGTTCTGTTTGTCATAGCAGGTAAAGCTGTCAAATTTAAAAGCATAGGAAAGGCTCATTGATTTTTCACTGATTGAATAAACTTTTTCGCCTTTTGCCACATCGTGACAGTCTATATGCCAGCGGTGCGGAGTTTCCACTATGCCAAGGGAAAGTATGCCCACATCATCTGTATAGCCACACAGCAGGCGGCTGTTATCCAGCCAGTAAAGTCCTTCTATGCCCTGATAGGCCTCAAAGCTGGCTGTATAAACCGCATCACCGCCCTTTGCAGGGTAAACAAACAGATGCATCTGTGCAACTGATTCGTAATTGTCATAGTCCGGTTCGTAAATCTGAAATGCCACCAGACTGCCGTCCGGAGAGATGGCAATGTCTTTGAGAACATATTGCTGATAGCCTGTTTTTGGCATTTTGTCAAAATAATCCTGCTGTGTCCACACATCCCGTTTTCCTGTGGCGGCATCTATAATATGCATTCTGTGGCTGTCTGTAATCAGTATTTCAGTTACAGGCGGCACTTCTTCCCATTTTACAAAGCTGTCTTTTGACATTGTTTTGTTGGTGCATATCACTGTGTCTGTATCTTTGCTGTATGCCCAGGCAAAACTGCCGGTGTAGCAGACTTCACACCGTGGATACAGCCAGGTCCACAGCATTTCCCCTGTGGTGTAGTCCACACAGGCAACCCCGTCAGCAGTTTTGAACACAAGACGGTGATTGCCGGCAAGATATGCATCTTCTGCAGAATATCTGTCCATCAGATAAAGTCTTTCTGCCGTGTCGGCATCCCATACATACAGGCTGCCTGTGTCGTCGCTGGTCAGAAGCACATTTTCATCTTTATTGTAGTCAGAAACCACACCGCAGTCAGAATTCTGCTCCATTATTTTCAGCGGATGCAGGTTGTAGTAATAGTCCATCTGATAGGTGTACAGGGCATTTTGCAGGGCAACACGGGCTTCTGCCACATATGGGCGGGAAGTATCTGTACTGCTTTTCGGCAGTGCTTCCAGCGCCACCAGCAGGGCGGTTTCCCTGTCCCCCGTCTCCATCAGCCGGCTGGCAGTCTGCGCCAGATAGCGGGACTGATTTTCCTGCTTTGCAGTAAAATTCCTGTTTATTTCAATATTTTGTCTTATTGTGACTGCACCGAACAGCAAAGACACAGCCGCCACAACACCACACAGCATTGCCATACGGCGCATGCGGTATACACGGTGGCGCTGGTACAGTTCGTCATAGGTACAGCCCAGAACAGGCGCAACAAGGCGCGGCAGGCGTTCCTTCAGCAGCTTCAGCATATGTTTTTTGCTGTCTGCACGGATATCAAGGGCCAGCGGTTCTCCCTCTTCCAGCAGTATATCCGGAAAAACATCATAGGGTTCCCCTTCTATAATTACCGCCAGGATATTGTCCCTGCTGCGGTGTTTCAGAAAGGACTCTATTTCCTTGATACACCATTTGGACTCTTTGTATCGGGGTGAAAGTATTACCACCAGATATTCAGAGTCCTTGATGCTGTTTTCAATTTCCGTAAACAGGTCACTGGAAGCCCCCAGCTCTTCTTCATCGCGGAACACACGGTTGATGCGCTGTTTGCCTATTTTTTCCTGTATTTCTTTTGGTATTTTATAGTTTTCCAACATTTTGTGCAGATATGCAGCTGCCGCGCTGTCCAGGTCGGAGTGGCGGTAGCTGATAAAAACGTCAAAGCGGAATTTTTCATTGTTGTTTGCAGGTTGATTTGTATTCATATATTCCTCTTGCAGGGTTGCTTGTTACTTTTTCAGTATATCGGCCAGCTGCAGCATAATCTGCCAGGCAAAATCATCTTTTTCCCTGTCTGCAGGTTTCAGCCGGTCAAAAGGCACCATTGACGGGTGGTGGCGCAGGGCATTGTTTCTTACAGGGGCATAAGTCCAGTTGTGCAATGCGTGAAAGCGCATCCAGCGTATGTGTTCTATCCGTCTGTATACATCTGCCTTTTCTGCCCTTGTGGCCAGATATCTGTCATAGGCTGTGCGGCAGATATCCTCTGTTATTTCTGTGGATATATCATCCCCCATCAGAATCCTGATTTTTGTCTGCAGATGGTCTGCAGAAGAAATATTGGAGCCACGGGTGAATGGGGACAGTTCCCGCCATAACGGGCCTGTACTTCCGGTGGAATCCAGATAGGTCTGGTGCATGGCCATGGCAACGCTGTTCAGCGCACTGCGCATAACCAGCGGCGGTGTGTACAGACTGCTGTCTGCCCCGAAACAGTCTGCGTCGACCAATGCGTAGGACAGTTTCAGATGTACACTGCCTTTTGTGGCAAAATATCTGTTTATATCGCTGTAGTTTTTCAGATTCTGCCGGTCTTCGTCGGCACATATAATCACGCGGTCTGCCTCTGTGATAATACGGGCATGCTGCTGCCACGGTGCGGTATACACAAACAGGCTGTCTGTGTCCTGTTTTTCACAGTTTACCGCCAGCACCTGTGAAAGGCCGGGGTGCATGTCAGTAAAGCTTTCGTCTTCTGCAAAAAGATGATATTTTATGCTTTGCTGTGGGGAAAACACATTTACCTGCAGTGCCTGTTCCAGCAATGCCGTGGCGTAGCTGCCACCGCCTATGATAACCACAGATTCAGCATCTGCAGCCAGCGGATGCTGCTGCCAGTACAGACGGGCGCACATTTCGTGGGCAGAGAAAAGTATAATGTCATATGGGGTGCCTGCCCCCTGATAGCCTGACTGGCAGTATATATCCAGCTGTCTGCCGGCAAAAGCCAGGGCATCACGGTAGTTGCCATAGCCGTCTGCGTCCATAAAAAACAGTGCACTGCCCTGCGGCTGTTTTTTCAGCGACAGGATTTCTGCCACAGACCCTCTGATAAAAAACGCACCTTTGCGTTTCAGTTCTGCGGCAGCTTCTTTGTATTTTTCTTCGCCGTCTTTAGGGAAAATTATAACTGCCTGCGGGGTTTCTGCCATAATTTCTGCAGCCAGCTGTGCTGTGTGCGTATTCAGCGCAGAGAATATGTGCCATTTTCTGCCCTGCAGCATTGCCAGGCGCAGTCTGGAACAGACCTGACCAAAGGTCATAACCAGAGCCACCAGCAATGCCACCAGGCTGGTGGACAGCAGCAGGAACACTGCACCGATAAGCTTGCCTGCTGTGGTGACAGGCGAAAGGTCCCCGTAGCCAACGGTGGTAAGGGTAACAATGGAGTACCACAGGGCATCTTTCATTGAAAGTATGCTGGCATCCGGGCTGAAGGATTCTGCATATACCAGCAGACCCAGTGCCAGAAAATATGTAAACAGTACTGTGAACACCACAGCTATATGTTTTCTTTTCATAAATTACACCTCTGTTCAGTCATTGAGGGCGCGCAGCAGATTCTGCACTGCGCGTATATTTTTTCTGTCTGCTTCCTTGTAGTCCACATTGCCGCCGGTAACAGCATTTTCACGGGCGGACAGGGCGTCCAGTTCTTCCCACGGGATAAGGCAGGCGTGCTGACGCAGTGCCATATCCTTGCCTGTGCGCAGATTGCTGTGACCTGTGGCGGATTTTTCCCGCAGGTACTGTTTTTCCCTTTCGTCATATACCTGTGGCGGCATTTTTTCAAACCCCATTGCATAATGAAAGGCACACCAGCGCAGATGCTCTGTGCGGGCCAGATTTTCCAGCATTTGCGGGGATATATCCCAGTTTTCCACAGCCTGCCGTGGAGTTTTGCCTGCGGCAATAAGCATTGACGGCATAAAGTCTGCCGATGCACGGCTGCTCATTCGGCTGAAATAGTCACAGGCCGCCCAGTTTTCCTGCGGGGTTTTATCGTTGGCACAGTAGGAATGGTTCAGAAGCATGGCCATTTTATCCGCACCGCCTGTGCACAGCAGGTCCACAGTATAGACAGACTGCTGTTTTGGTGGGACAGTGCCCTCTGTATAACAGGTGACGCCGCTGTATTCACACCGGTAAACCTGTGCACTGCTGCCGGCACGGCCGATGAAGCGGGCTATTTCACTGCTGATTTCCCTGTTGGTCTTGCTGTTGCCTGCGGCCACAACTATATAACGCAGGCTGTCTTTTTTCTGTGTCAGCCAGGTGTACATCTGCCTGCTGCGGCCGTCAAAATCATAAAATTCTATATCGTAATTTTCCAGCAGTGATCGGTTGGTCACAGACATATAGCCTGTCACCTTGCTGCAGTCCGGAGCAAATACCGCCAGGCGGAAATTGCTGCCTGCAAACTGACCGGACATAACCAGCTGTTTCAGCACCGCCTGGCCAACCCGGCCAAAACCTATGATGGCAGCGCTGAAGTCCTGTGCGGCAAGGCCATTTTCATCAAAACTGATGGTGGCTGCCGGTGGAAATTTCTGTATCAGCAGGCGGGCGGCCATATCCGCCGGTTCAAAAACAGTAACATTGCCAAAGCCGTATCTGTCACCGTATGCCTGCAGCTGTGCTGTATGTGTTTCTTCTTCGCCCAGCAATACAATGCCGGTCTGCCGGGCATCTATATCTGCCGCAGACAACGCATCTGACAGGGCAAAAGCAAATCTGATATTTTTGGAACAGTCTGTATGGAGAGCATAGAAATCATAGTGTTTTCTGCCCGGGCGTATGCCCATATTTCTGACAAAGCGTCTGTCCGGCGTAATGGCATTTTTGTCGCTGACAATCACAGCACCAAAGGCTGATGCTGCATTTTTAAGGGAATCTGCAGGTTTTTCATCAACAAACACCACATTGTCCCCACCGGCTGCCAGCCGGCGGCCAAAGGATATGCTGTTTTCGTTTACGCCGTATATAAGGGAAAGTTTGCCAAAACAGGCCAGCCACAGACGCATGCGGTGCAATGCACGGGCACCGATGGTGGCAATAACTGCACTGGCTGTGGCATACTGTGCCACAAAATGTATAAGCCAGAAAAAGAATACTGCACCGCTGCCTGCAAAAAGCGGAGTATCCTTTACCACAGAAAAATCATTTTTGCCGGTAAAGATACCGCACACTGCAATAAGGCTGCGCAATACTGCCAGCGGTATTTTGTCGGCATACATAACAGAGTAGCCATAGCCGTAAATAAACACGCCGCCCAGTGCGGCAATAACAATACACCGGCCTGTCACCTTTGTGCTGTATTCTTTTTTTATTGCAAGATTGATAATCAGTGCCAGAAACAGGACACCTGTAAACAATACTACACTGGTAAATTCAGACATAATAGCCTCCACAACCTGATTACTGTTAAAATAAGTATAACAAAAAGCAGCTGTAATCTCAATAAATAAACACAAAAAACGGAGCACAGAGTGCTCCGTAAATTTTTATTCCCACTGTCTGTAATCCAACAGGGTGATTTTTTCGCTGTCAAGGTCTACAAAAACTTCAAACAGCAGGTTGTTGTACACTTCTCTGTAGAAAGATACAGTGTGTTCGTTTACACTGCGCACCGACAGTTCCACAGAATAGTTTTTGCTGGTTTCCACATATTTGCGGGTGTCTATAACCTTCTGTGTATTACCATTTTCGTCCAGCACCGCCAGCTGATAGGTGTCGTACAGCAGTTCTGTGCCCGGCACATAGTCTTTGTTGCCGCTGCTGCCCCAGTCATAGTACATCACATAGTATCTTTTATGGATGGCGTCTTTGTACACGCCGCGCACAATGCGCAGGGTGCCATTGTCCCGGTCTTCCCTGTGGGCAAGCAGATTGTCGCTCAATGCAAACAGCACACTGCCGTCTACTGCCATTTCCCTGTAGTCGCCGTAGGTCATTATATACAGGTTGCCGTCAGCCATAAAGCCTGTCACATCCGGGCTGCCCTCTGCCAGCTTTGTGGTATTGCCTGTGGTGTTGTCCCTTATCCAGGTGCTGCTTTCATCCAGGGCGGCGCTTGGGTAGCAGCTGTAGATAGTGTACAGCCCGTCCTGTCTTGTGGCCCTTGGCTGCCAGCCTTCGCCCATATCGGCAATCCGGTGTCTGTACACTGTAACCGTGCGGGCCATAAAGTCATAATTGATTGTAATGCCGCTGTACTGGCTGTAAAGGCTGCCCACCGTCAGTTTTTCGTTTGCATCGGCAGAGATAAGGTTCCACCTGCCAAAGGTGTCAAACATATTATCTTCGGTAAAAAACAGAACATCGGTTATTTCTCCATCTGTCATATGCACAAGCATATGCCCACCGGAAGCTGTGTTGTTTTCATCATACAGTTCTATCCTGTAGCCGCCGCTTTTGTAATTGGCGGCAAAGATATAGTCTGTGGTGTTGCCGTTTTCATCTTCAACAAAAGCAGTGCCCTTTTCCTTGTGCAGGGTAAAATTATCACCTTCAAAAATCTGCCGGTCTGTCTGCAATACCTGTGGTTGGGACCGGCTGTCCTGCGGCAGTGAGGAAGACGGCGCCGGGGCGCTGCAGCCCGACAGCACAAATACAAAAGCAATAATCAGACACAAAAGTTTTTTCATAAGACACCTCCTGATATATCCATATTTTACCATACATACAGTTTGATTAAAAGCAAAAACAGGGGAATTCCCCTGTTTTATCGCGTTTATTCTGTTATATATTCAGATAATGTGCCGGTTAATGCCTGTTCAAAATCCGGGCTGTGCATTTGTGCATATGTAAAGGATATTTTATCCCCTTTGCCCAGTTCAGCCTTGGAATTTATCACAATATCTGCACAGGCATAGGCCACATCCCGCTCTGCCATACAATCACGGCACAGCAGGATAATATCCCTGTATTTCTGCAATGTAGGTTTGGCCAGGTTTATTTCCAGTGCCAGTTTGCCGTATTCTGCCGCCAGTTCATTTACAGATGGCGGGTTATTTATATCCAGCACCGGGCCTGTGTACACACTGTATAGATAATTGTCATGTGTGGAATATACTTCCCCTTTTGCATCAAAGTCACCGTGCAAAGAAATATTGTCCAGCATTGTTATATATTCCTTTTCATCCGCTTTTACGCGCAGGGTGGCTTCCACTTTGTTCACGGCCCTGTAGTAATCATAGTCACGGGCTGAAAAAACCGCACTTCCTTTCAGATAATTGGTCTGATAGCCGTCAAATACAATATTGCCATCCATATCTGTGACAATGGTAAAACCTTTGTTCCAGTCCGGGTCTTTGTAACTGCGGCTGACATAGGCAAGCCGGTAGTTGCCATAGCGGTCGGCTGTGGTATAGTCGTAATGTTCGCCTATATGCTCTGAAACTTCAAATTTGTCAAACTGTGCACCATAGGTCTGCCGTACATAATGGTCTATATGGGCGGCAGTTTCAGCTTTTATATCCTCTGCATCTTTTTTGTCGTGGACTATTGCAAAAAGAACTATAATCGCCAGAGTGAAAAAAATTATCATATAATTGCGGTCTTTGCGCCGGTGTTCTTCTTCGTTGCCCTGCATCAGCATTTCAAGGCGGGCATACCCTTCGTCTGACGGCAATATGTCTTCCCTGCCTGCTATCAGCTTTTCGTCTTTCATCATATCACCTCTGTATAATTAACCTGTTGCGGTTATTTATGGGGACAGTTTTATTGTAGCATATGCGGAGAAAAATGTCATTATAGGGGCGAAAGGGTATCAACACACCAGTCTCATTATATGCGATACTTCACTCACTTTGTTCGTTCAGTATGACATATCGGGACGGGGAACCCGTCCCCTACGCATAATTGCATATGAATAAACTCCACGGCAACGGGACGTCCGAAGGCCTGTTTTGCACATATTCCGTAGGGGCGGTTCACGAACCGCCCGCAAAAGAGAGGGCGTGGAAGCCCTCCACTACATATAATTGTGTGTACATAACCCGCCGGCAACGGGACGGGAAACCCGTCCCCTACGCATAATTGCATATTAATAAACCCACGGC
>JAFULT010000106.1 GCA_017483145.1 Oscillospiraceae bacterium
CGCTATGCTTACCGGCTCGCGTTTTTGCCTGCGGCAAAACCATTCAGTCGCTACGCTATCCACGAAAGCGGCCATTTGCACACAGTCGGCATCTGCGATGCCGGACATGGCAAACCGCAATGGGCGAACACAGTTCGCCCCTACGCGTGTCATTCCGAAGGCGCAAGCCGAGGAATCTTTGTTCTGAAAATATCAGCAAAGTAACAGCTTTGCTCCTGTTACCGACTCAAAGATCCCTCACTGCGTTTCGGGATGACAATACTCTGGTTTTACGCTTATGTTATTTTGTAGGGGCGGTTCACGAACCGCCCGTTGCCGTCTGGGCAAAGCTGTTTTATATTCCGGCCCGCCACACATCCTGGCACACAATGGTAACATATAAACATCAATACAGATATAGTGTACATCCTGCAAATACAACTGTCCATTTTGCCCAAAATTGTAAAGGCGAAAGGCTTTATTTATCGGTAGTTTTGCCGAAATATTATAAACCCAAAATCGACCTTTGATTTTTTATGTAAATTTTGATATAATTATACTTAATAAAAGTAGTATGGAGGCTGTAGAGATGTATAATGTAGGCGATATCGTTTTTTATTCCACCACCGGCGTTTGTGAAGTAAAAAATATTGGTGAACCTGCACTTTCAGGGCTGCCCACACACGTGGATTATTACACATTGCAGCCACTGTCCAAAAATCACAAAGAGATGATTTATGTGCCTACAGATACCAAGGCATTTCTCCGCCTTGCCATAGACGGACAGGCAGCACAGCAATATATTGATATGGTCAGCACCATTGTGCCGGAATATCCACAGACCCGCAACCCAAAAGGTATACAGGATTTTTATTCTGCACTTATCAGCAGCTATGAAACACCAAAACTGCTGCAGGTAATTGTGAGCCTTACCGTGAAAAAACGCGAAATCCGGGCAAAAAACAAACATCTCAACCAGACACAGACCACCTTCCTGCGCCGTGCACAGGAAATGGTGTACAACGAATTTGCCTATGCACTGGGCAAAACCAGCGACGAAGTGGCACAGCTGATTGAAGAAAAAATAGGATAAATAAACAGGGGCAATGCAACAATTGCTCCTTTTTTTATTGCCAAAACAGGTGAATAATGGTAATATTTAATTATAAATATAGCAGTTACAAAAAGGAGAAATTGTTATGATAAATCGTGAACTTATCAAAAAACTGGCAGACCAGCTGAAAAAAGACGGCGTGTCCGCACTGCTGGTTGCCCCAAGCAGCGACCTTGTTTTCCTGCTGGGCCACAAACCATACCTGTGTGAACGCTTCCAGGCACTGGTTGTTACAGACAAGGAAGAAACTTTCTATATCTGCAACAGACTGACAGAAGCAGAAGCAATCGGCTTTATGGGTGGCGACAGAGTTTATCAGTGGATGGATTCTGACGGCTTTACAGGTGTGGCAAAACAGGCATTTGAAGACTTTGGCCTTATCGGCAAAAAAATTGCTGTAAACGGCGCAGTAAGAGCTTTCAACCTTGTTAAACTGATGGAAGCAATGGATTTTGAACCTGTAAACGGCAAAGATTATCTGGAACTGACAAGAATCATCAAAACACCGGAAGAACTGGAAAACCTGCGCAAATCATCCCTTATCGTTGACAAAGTGTTTGAAGATATTGTTAAATTCATCAAACCGGGCATGACAGAAAGAGATGTAAAAAATGAAATCGCACGTCTGTGCAAACTGTATGGCGGCGAAGACTGCCACGGCGGCATTGTAGCTGTTGATGCAAACGCTGCAAACCCACACTACTTTGGCGACAGCGCTGTTATCGGCGAACACGCAGTGGTTGAAATGGACTACGGCTGCACATACAAAGGTATGTACAGCGATATCACAAGAACTGTTATCGTGGGCAAAGCAACAGAAAGAGAAAAAGAACTCTACAACATCGTTCTGCAGGCCAACCTTGCAGGCGAAGCTGCAGCAGTAAACGGCGCATGGATTCCGGACGTTGATGCAGCTGCAAGAAAAGTTATCGAAGATGCAGGCTACGGCTATGAATTCAACCACCGCCTTGGCCACGGCATCGGCTATGCAGGTCACGAAGCACCATACATCCACGGCGACTACAAGATGAACCTTGCACCGGGCATGGCTTTCTCCTGCGAACCGGGCATCTACATCCGCGGTGAAATCGGCATCAGAATCGAAGATGTTGTTATCATCAACGAAAAAGGCGAAACAGAAATTCTCAACAAATGCACAAAAGAGCTGATTGAAATCTGCTAAACAGATAATAAAAGCACCCGCAAGGGTGCTTTTTGTTTTTATACTGTAATGTATATACACCTGACCGGAACTGGAAAGCCCGTCCCCTATGCAGTCTGTATTATTTCACAACTTTGTAGGGGCGGGGATGGAACCCCGCTTTGCAATATAGTGTAACCGTAAAGCCAAAATATTGTCATCCTGAGCGTAGCGACGCGTGCCCTTCAGGGTAAGGATCGCATATAATACCAGCTGTGTGTTGATGTGATTCTTCACACCGCGGTGTTCAGAATGACAGAGGAACAGTAAAAGCAAAATGCCATCCCGAAACGCAGTGAGGGATCTTTGCAGTATTGATTACAGCAATATTATTGTTTTACAGGTATTTACAGTGCAAAGATTCCTCGGCTTACGCCTTCGGAATGACACGCGTAGGGCGAACTGTGTTCGCCTGCAAAACCGGGACAGATAATCCGTCTCCTGCGCAGTTATTGTAATCCTGTCGTTGTGAAAGGGCAAAGATTCCTCGGTGTTGCCTCGGAATGACAGGAAAGGGCATTGTACCAACTACAACCACGCATTTTCTCCCTTTTTCACCGCCAGCACCCAGCACATACCTTCCGGTGCTTTCAGCGGGGTGCGTATGTTTGCATAGTTGAAAAGTGTAAAAAACTGTTCTTCCAGCTGCTGTGGGTCTATCTGTTCATAGATATGAAAGCCGTGACGGCTCATAAACATATCCAATTCTCCGCAAGGGGCAGACATTTTTGCATCTGCACCATAATCTGCCGCCCTGCAGCTGAAAATCACACTGCTGCCGGCAGGGATTATTCCTGCCACTTCATCCAGCAGCCTGCCAAAACTTTCCCTGTCCATATGGCAGGGGGCATCGCCCAGTTGCACAAAGGATATCCTGTTTCTGTCAAAAGACGGGTGACCTGCCAGCAGGGCTGCCAGGCCGGGTTTGTTTATATCTGCAAAAACATAGTTTACATTGCCTGCCACAGATATACCTGCCCTTGTGAGACGGGCCTGTTTGTCCATGGCAATGTCCAGCGGATTGATTTCAAAAATTTCCATTTTCCGGGCCCAGTCCGGCTGCTGATATGCAAAGCTGTCATACCCGGCATCAATCAGCAGATACTGTTTTGCCCCCATTACCACGGCAGTTTTCAGACTGCGCAGGGCAAAGGCGACATGGCTGACGGCTTCACCCGCCACAGTTCTGTTTATCTGCCTTGCAAAATTTTCCTTTTTGCGGTGGGGCGGCATATTTCCCGGCATACCGTCCATTACACTGCTGTACCAGTCCTGCACTTCTTCATATGTAAAATATTTCCGGCTCACTGCATCCTCCACCACTTTCACACGCTCCCTGCTGTGACGGGCCAGGGCAAGTGCCGCGGCAATATATCTGTTGTACATATCATCCCCCCCTTATATATTTAATACTATATAAAATTTTTCAAAACAAGACTTGTTTTAAAGCCAAAACCGTGGTATACCACAAACCGCAGGCAAAATCAAGATTGAATATTGATTATTTTTTGTTTTTATGACACAATTGTAATAATAAATTAAGAGAATCTTAAGAAATTATGTTGTATAATTTTAATTAGGAAAAAGCGATAATCAAAGCGGAGGAGTAAAAATGTACAACATACTTATTTGTGACGACGAAAAAGATATTGTAAACGCATTGAAAATCTATCTTTCAACCGACGAATACACCACATTTACCGCATATAACGGCAAAGAGGCACTGGATGTAATCAGAAACAATGACATCCACCTTGCACTGATGGATATTATGATGCCCCAGATGGACGGCATTTCTGCGCTCAGCGCCATAAGGGAAGAATACAACATTCCTGTTATCCTGCTGTCTGCCAAAAGTGAAGACACAGACAAGATTCTGGGGCTGAATATGGGTGCAGACGATTATATAACCAAACCTTTCAACCCGGTGGAACTGCAGGCAAGGGTAAAAAGCCGGCTGCGCAGATATACAAAGCTGGGCGGTAAAGTGATGAACGATGACAGAATAACCATAGGCGGCATCACCCTTGATGACAAAAGCAAAGCTGTCACCTGTGACGGGGAACCTGTCAGCCTTACACCTACAGAATTTGAAATACTGCGCCTGCTGATGCACAACCCGGGCAAGGTCTTTTCCCCAAAGGAAATCTATACAAAGGTATGGAATGACCGGCCGTACGGCGCAGAAAACACAGTGGTTGTCCATATCCGCCACCTGCGTGAAAAGCTGGAAATTAACCCGGCAGAACCACGCTATCTCAAGGTGGTATGGGGCCACGGCTACAAAATGGAGAACGGTAAATGAAACAGATGTTAAGACACGAAATATTCCGTGGTTTTCTCATTGCCCTGCTGGGGGTGGATGTGTTTATCACCCTTTGTCTGGGGTCATATCTGTTTACTGATTACGGCATCGGCCATATTGACGTGCACCCGTTTGTGACAGGACTGCTGATTGTCATAGGTATGTCCCTTTTTGCAATGATAATGCGCAGTGCAGGCCATTACAAAGGCAACGAACAGGTGGAGCCAAACTTTTTTGACCGCGTGCCTTTTGAAGTTTATCTGGCAGTGGACGGCCGGATAATTCTGGGGCTGATGGGCCTGCTGGCCTATGCCATAAGACTGATATTCGGTTTTGAACTGATTTTCTTCCTTTTAAGCGGCATTTATCTGGCGGCCATCTTTATGTGTATGTCAATTGCGGTGCGCTGTAAAACCAGAACCCTTATTTCCAACACACTTGTGTATATGGTGCTGGATTTTATAGTCACATCATGGAGAAAATTCACCGACGGTGTGCGATATTATTTTTCAAACCTTACATTTATATGGCAGGTGCTGCTGGTGGTGGCCGGGCTGATGTTTGCAGACTGCATACTGCTGTTCTGGGTTACAAACACCTACAGCTGGATGAGAGCAGAAGCGGCAATAGTGCTGAAAATCGCCGAATGTCTTGTGCTGGGTTTTATCGGCGCAAAATATGCCATCGGCTATCAGAAAATCCGCGAAGGCACAGAGATAATTGCAGCAGGGGACACAGACTATAAAATTGAAACAAAGGGTCTGCCGAAATCAATGGAACAGCAGGCCGTTCATCTGAACAATATCAATATCGGTGTGGCAAATGCGGTTACA
This sequence comes from Oscillospiraceae bacterium, assembly GCA_017483145.1. Classification (GTDB taxonomy): domain Bacteria; phylum Bacillota; class Clostridia; order Oscillospirales; family Ruminococcaceae; genus RGIG3102. Next base: position 5,433 of record JAFULT010000106.1, read on the forward strand.
AAGCAGCTGCGCAGTGAAAAGCTGAAAACAGAGCTGATTACCAATGTGTCCCACGATATCAAAACCCCGCTTACATCCATTATCAACTACATTGACCTTATACAGAAGGAAAATGTGCAGACACAGCCACTGAAAGACTATGTGGAAGTGCTGGACAGGCAGTCAAACCGACTGAAAAAACTGATTGAAGACCTGGTGGAAGCCAGCAAGGCCTCCACAGGCAATATCACTGTAAATCTTGCCACCACAGGGCTGAAACTGCTGCTGAACCAGTCAGCCGGAGAATATGAAGAAAAGGCAGAAAAAGCCGGTCTGCAGCTGACAATGATACTGCCGGAGGACGAAATATACATCCTGTCAGACGGCAGACTGCTGTGGCGCGTGTTTGACAATCTGCTGAACAACGCCTGCAAATATTCCCGGCCGGGCACACGCATTTATGTCAGCCTTGAAAAACAGGACGGCAAGGCTGTGGTAATATTCAGAAATGTGTCAAAAACACAGCTGAACATATCCCCGGATGAACTGATGGAAAGATTTGTCCGCGGAGACTCCTCCCGCAATACCGAAGGCAGCGGACTGGGGCTTTCAATAGCCCAGAGCCTTACAGAAATACTCAACGGCAGTATGACCCTTTCCATTGACGGGGACCTGTTCAAGGTAACAATAACATTTGATGTGATATAAAGGAATTTATGAAATCTCTGGTACTGAACAAAAATAAGATACTTGCCCTGTGCTGCCTTGCGGTTTTCATCGGGGTTATGGTCCGGCTGTCTGCCGCCTTTACAGGGCCTGCTGTGGCCTTTGTGGCGGACGGGCCTGCTTTTCGCCGGTGGGTGCAGCAGAAAGGGCTGTACGGCAGGGTGATATTTGTGTTCCTGCTGGTGGTGCAGATGGTAATTGCCTTTATCCCCGGCGAGCCCTTTGAAATAGCCGCCGGCTATGCCTTTGGCTGGGCTGAAGGCACGTTGCTTTGCCTTGTGGGTTCGCTGATAGGGGCGTTTATAATCTTTTCGGCGGTAAGGATAATAGGCATAAGACTGCTGTATCTTTTCTTTACACAGGAAGAGATTGGCAGGGTAAGCCTGCTGAACAATCACAGACGCTTCAACACCCTGATTTTCCTTGTCTACCTTGTGCCGGGCACCCCAAAGGACATTATGTCCTATTTTGTGGGGCTGAGCAGAATGGGGCTGGGGCAGTGGCTGTTTATATCCACCATTGCCAAAATACCTTCCATTATCACATCCACCCTTGGTGGCAGTCTGATGGGGGATGCCAACTATATGTTGGCGGCAGGTGTGTTCTGCGTGACTGCCGTTATAAGTATGGCAGGGATGACTTTGTACAATAAAGTGACAGAAAATAAATAAAAACAGACCGGAGACAGAAAATCTGTCTCCGGTTTTTCAGTTCTGGCTGTTTGGTTTTGCAAACACTGCGGCGATAAAGCCGAACACAAGGCTGGCGGCCACCCCGCCTGCACAGGCGGTAAAACCCCCTGTGAATATTCCAGTCAGCCCTTCTTTTGCTATAGCTTCCTTCATACCCTGTGCCAGAGTGTGCCCAAAGCCTACTATGGGCACCAGTGCACCTGCCCCGGCAAAGTCCACCACAGGCTGCCACAGCCCCAGGGCAGACAGCACCACACCGCTGACAACAAAGGTCACCAGTATTCGTGCAGGGGTCAGCTGTGTCAGGTCAATCAGTATCTGCCCTGCCACACATATCAGTCCGCCTACCACAAAAGCATTCAGATAGGTCATACATCCCCCTTGTCCGCCACAATTTCCACCAGATGGGCAATGCTGGGTATGCTTTCTTTCTGCATTGTTGTGGTGGTGCTCAGAAGAGCACCTGTGGCCATAAACAGTATTCTTTTCATTTCGCCTTTTATCATTCTGGGCAGTATATCCGCCGCCAGCACACAGCCGCTGCAGCCGCAGCCGGATGCCCCTGCCGGCACATTCTGCCCTTTCATATCGTAAATCACAGTTCCGCAGTCTATGTGATTGTAAAGTGGAATATTCTCCTTTATCATCAGCTGCTTCAGCAATTCTGTGCCCACGGTGCCCAGGTCCCCGGTGTATATTGCATCATAATCGCCGGGATTCCTGCCGCTGTGGGTAAAATAATCCACCAGGGTCCGGGCGGCTGCAGGCGCCATTGCCGCACCCATATTGTTGGCGTCCTTTACGCCCAGGTCAACTATCCTGCCAAAGCACACCCTTGTTATAAAAGGCCCTTTGCCCTGTGGCTCAATAAACACATTTGCCGCCCCTGTCACAGTCCACTGGGCTGTGGGGGTGCGTTTGCCCCCATAGTCCAGCGGTGTGCGGAACTGCCTTTCTGCAGTGCAGAAGTGGCTGCTTGCCCCGGCAACAGCATTTTCTGTCAGCCCGCAGCTGACCATACAGGCGGCAGTGGCCATTGTCAGCGCCATGGTGCTGCAGGCGCCGTACATACCCACAAAGGGAATACTGTAATCTCTGTAGGCAAAGCCTGTGCCGGTAATCTGGTTGCATAAATCTCCCCCAAGGGCAATATCCACATCCCCCGGGCGTATATCCCTTTTGTCCAGCAGGGTGCGCAGACTGCGCTTCTGCATGGCGGTTTCGGCCTTTTCCCAGCTGCTCTGACCAAAATAATCATCTTTGCTGGTAAAATCAAAACCCCGGGCAAGGGGACCTTCACTTTCCTTTTTGCCGCCCACACAGCTGAAGGCGGTTATTGCCACAGCTTTTGGCAGCTTTATCACTCTGTTTTTCATATATCCACCGCCTTACAGTATAAAATGCAGCACAATGCCGTACACCACCGTGGCCAGCACCCCATAAACGATAACCGGCCCGGCTATTATAAACATCTTTGCGCCCACCCCGGTTATAAACCCTTCTGCGCGGAATTCCATTGCAGGGCTCACCACTGCATTGGCAAAACCGGTTATAGGCACCAGCGTGCCTGCCCCGGCCTTTTTGGCCAGACGGCCGTACCACCCCAGTGCTGTGAACAGGGCAGACAGTCCCACCAGGGTAATGCTGGCCAGCAGACGGGCATCGCTGATGATAAAGCCCATATTGCACCAGAATCTGTACAGCAGTTCCCCCAGCACGCATATGCCGCCGCCTGTAAAAAATGCCCACAGGCAGTTTTTTACCAGAGCGGAGTTGGGGCTGGCTTTGCGCACCATACGGCTGTATTCCTGTTTGTCAGTTTTCATTTCATCACCTCATTTCTGCTATTGTTGGCAGATAGAAACCACATATTCACACAAAAGTAAAAAGGCCCCCCGCAGGGGCATTTTTACTTAAGGGGAAGTATATTTTATTAAGAGGAGAGAAAAATTCAAATTAATCTATGGTTACAGTATACTACCAATTTGTGTAAATGTTGTTAACTAATTGTGAATTATTACAGAAAGGTTACAAAATTTAATAAATTATTTGCAAAATTTACTTTTTATAAAACAAAAAGGGCGGATATTTCCACATCCGTCCTTAAATTTGTTAATTATTGGGCTGAAAAGCTGAGAGAAAGACAGATAGCTGTCAGTGCCTGCTGGTCGGCCACACCTTCTGTCAGCACCACAGCGGCCATATTTTTCAGGTCCTTGTTGTAGCACACCACAGCATCTGCAGTTTTCACATTGTCAGACAGCTGGCAGAAACTGGCTTCAAAGGTGTCTGTCAGCCTTACCAGGGTATAGTTATTCAGCTGCATACTGCCTTTGTCCATCACAGGCCACACAGACTGATGATAGCTGATATCATCGGTGTCTTCTGCAGGCGGGGTAAACACATTGAAAGCTATGTAGCCAATCTGCTCATCACCATTGTAAATATAATAGGGGTTGTACAGGGCAAGGTCCGGCCAGTTTTCTGTGGTGCCGCTGTCCTTTACTTCCCAGCCGTCCGGCAGGGTGATGTTTATTACAAAAGGCATTGCACGGTTCACATCTTCATTCTCTGTTGCATAGGCAGGAAAGCGTATTTCTCCCATAGGGTTGTCATTTACCATAAGGTCCTTGAAAAAGCTGTTTGCCAGCAGGGACATAACCACCAGGCTGATAAGTATCATAGCAGAGCTGTGGTCTGTAAAATTCTGTTTTCTTTCGTTCATTTTCTGCTCCTTGAGATTTCTGTATCCAATATTACATTTATAAACAGTGTTTGTCAAACAACCGCAAGTTGATAAAACAAAAAGCCGCGCATTGCACGGCTTGGCGGAGGTGAAGAGATTTGAACTCTTGCGATGGCAAGGCCACCCTATCGGATTTCGAATCCGAACCCTTCAGCCACTTGGGTACACCTCCGTGATGATATAATTATACCACCGCAGTTAGCGTTTAGCAACATTTTTAATAGGTCATAGGCAGTACAAACATCACCACGCACAGAAAATGCAAAAGGCTGCCGGCTGTAACAAACAGATGCCATATGCTGTGCATATATTTCACTCTTATTTTGTAAAAAATTATTCCCGCTGTGTATGCCACGCCACCGGCCGCCAGCAACACAAAGCCCCCGCGGGGCAGGGCCGCCACAATGTCTTTCAGTGCAAACAGCACCGCCCAGCCCATTGCAATGTATAAAAACAGGGTGTATTTTTCAAACCTGTCCAGATTTATAACATTCAGCAGTATGGCCAGCAGGGCACACCGCCACACCACAGCCACCACAATCAGCCCTTTGGGGTTGCCGTCAAGGGCAATAACACAGAAAGGGGTATAGCTGCCTGCAATCAGCAGGGGAATGGAAGAATGGTCAAATATTCTGAACAGTTTTTTCACTTTTTCAAAAGGAAATGCGTGATAAAGGGTGGACATGGTGTACATAATAACCAGTGCCAGCCCGAAAACCAGACTGCACACCACAGCTTTCCGGTTGCCAAAGCAGACAGACAGGGTTACCATCACAGTACAGCCCACCACCGCCGCAAGGGCACTGACCCCGTGGGACACGCTGTTGAATATTTCTTCCCCTACAGTATATCTTTTTGATGCGGACATAAAATCCCCCCTTTTTTATAAAAGTATACCCCGAAAAAAAGGAAAAAGTGTGAAATGTGGGGTAGTACATATAGCAGAATTATGTCATTCTGAACAGGCTTTGCCTGTGACGCGTGCCCTTTAGGGTAAGAATCTTTGCAGTTGTAAACTGCAATAAGTTTACTCTTTTATGATAATTATATAAACAACTGTTACTTTTATGTGTTTGTAAAGTATCTGACGCTGCGCTGGCGTTACTTTTGGCGCAAAAGTAACCATACCCCTTCGGGGCACGCGAAGCGTGGGGCAGCGTAGCTGCATGAATGGTTTTGCCGCAGGCAAAAGGCCGAGTTTGTCCTTGCGAGGCCAGTGGATTGCGATACCCCGACTTATGGCCCTGAAAAACAATCGTCGCGTACGGCGACGGGCTGAAGCCCCTCTTGTCCGCTCGTTGTTTTCCCTTCCTCCGCTTCCCTTTACCCGCCACCGGCGGCGGTCAGCTCCGTCACCCCGAACCCTTTTTTAATATGCTGTACTGCAGCCCCCTATTGCTAAATTACACATATTTTGATACAATAACAATATTATGGATACAGGAGATTAAATAATGATAGATTCAAGAATTGCAAGAATTAATGAGCTTTACAGAAAAAGCAAGACAGTGGGCCTGACAGATGCTGAAAAGGCCGAACAGAAAAAACTGCGCGAAGAATATGTAAAAGGTTTCCGCGCCAGCCTGATTTCACAGCTGAACAATGTTTCCATTGAACAGCCGGACGGCACAGTGATTGATCTGAAAGACAAAGGCATTAAAGAATAACATCCAGGGCCGGACGGCCCTGGTTTTTTATTGCAAAGTATAGTCTTATGTATTGACATTTATCGATTGATTTTATACAATTGAATTGCGGCAAATCAATATGAGATATATGAATTAAAACTGTATATTTGTCCCTCATCCACAGGCTGCTGAATTGTATATTTCCAAAGCACTTGCAGTGGATGATAAATTATGATAAATTATTAAGTAATGATTTATTTAACAACAGTTGCTTTGGAGTATTATGGATAAGAACAGATATGACGCATTGAAACTGGAAAATCAGCTTTGTTTTCCTATTTATGCCTGCGCCCGTGAAGTTATCAAGCAGTATACCGCATACCTTGAGAAAATAGGGCTTACATATACACAGTATATTACAATGATGATATTGTGGGAAAAGGGCAGCCTTACCGCCAAAGAGCTGGGCAACCGGCTGTATCTTGACAGCGGCACCCTTACCCCCATGCTGAAAAAGATGGAAGCCAAAGGCCTTGTTGACCGCAAACGTTCTGAAAAGGACGAACGATGCCTGACAGTGTCCGTCACACAGCGGGGTATGGCTCTCAGGGAAAAAGCTCTTGAAATACCGCGGCGGGTTGCACGGTGCAACAAATTGTCACGGGAAGAATCTGAACAGCTTTACACACTTCTGTACAAGATTCTGGGCGAGGCATCACAGGCTAACGGAGGCTGATATGCACATAGCTGTTGTCCGCACTTATCTGTATAATTATTGTTTTTTGTACCTTTCTCCTGTCGGTTTACAATTCAGCAGCAAAAAAGCTCTCCACCGGAGAGCTTTTATTATTTGCAGAAAAAAACAGGCATTGCTTTTGGCAATGCCTGTTCTGTAATTAAACACGCAGGTCGATTTTTTCCTGGATTGTGTTGTGTTCTTTTGTGTATTTGAACCATTTCCAGATGCCGTAGAATGTAACTACCAGCATAGCGATATCGTCAATCAGCAGACCGTAAGCACCGGCGGAAATATCCATTGCCAGATACAGGATTGTTGTGATAACCCATGCATACCAGTGTTCAGAGTAACGCAGCATCAGCAGTGTGCCGTTTACCATACCCATAGCTGTGGCAAATGCTTCCAGATAAGAGTCCTGACTGCCAGGCATATTGGACATGATAGAGCCCATTATCAGACAGAATACCACACAGCCGATAAGCAGACCGATGGATTTTTTCCAGCCAAGACGTTTTACAACTGTTACGTTGTCGTCATCATCGTCAACGTGTTTGCTCCACTGGATAAAGCTGATGATGTCGATTGGAATCCAGAAGAAGATACAGCTCAGCATCAGTGTGTACCAGCCCAGGTGCAGTGACAGGATGATGTATGTGATTTCGATAAGGAAGATGTCGATGATAAAGTTGCCGCGGAACTGTTTTGCGTTCATTGTTTCAACCAGCGGGTTGGCAATAACATTACATACAGAGCAGAACAGCAGCAGCGGGCTGGCTGTGCTTTCCAGCATCAGGTCAGGGAAGAAGATTGCCATGCCGATTGCCAGCACAACAACAAATGTCATATATACAGCTTCAAGTTTTGTAAATGATTTGAAAAAGCCGATAAGGCTTGGGTATTTAAGTGTATTTTTTTTATCCATTGGAGTATTAACCTTTCCTGTTTATAAATTCGGCCAGTTTAGGGAATGCGCGCAGGGCATTGTTCCAGTAAATATCTTCAAACTGGTCCGGTGTGAATATTTTTCTGATTGAATAATCGTATTTGTCAAATTCCCACAGCAGAATAGGCGGACAGAAATCTGTGCCGTAAAGAATCTGCCTGTATGTATCAGGGAACTGATGAATTGCGTGTGCCCACTGGTCGATAGTGCCTTCTTCGTCAGCGGCTACTTCTGTGCCCGGTTCAAATGCACCGGCAAAGTCAGTGAACATATTTGGCAGACCATGCATGGCCTGCACGCTTTCATCATAATATGGGTCGCCCATATGGGCGCATATAAAGTTTACTGTAGGGTATTTTCTGGCCACATTGGCGATGTATTCCATTCTGCTGCCTTCCACGTCGTTTTCGTATGGCAGGTGGTAGGACGGCAGACCTGTGTGGAATGTTACTGACAGGCCGTGCTGTGCGCAGAAATCATATATAGGCATCATTCTTTCGTCATCGGCTCTGCCTGTCTGGTAAGAGAGAAAAATCTTCAGACCCACCACTTTGCAGCCCGGACGCCGTGCCATTTTTTCTTCAATAATTTTCAGCTGTGCAGGAATATCCTTGTGGATGTCCACAGAAGGGCACAGAAACAGCCTGTCGTGGCCGTCTGTCAGATCCCAGGATTCATCCGGCATTTCTTCCTTTGCCATGTAAGGCAGGAATTCCATAACTAAAGCGTAATCGCCGCCCCCAGGATTATCAAAATACTGTGCGCTGATCTGACGGTTTACAATATGGGTATGGCAATCGATTTTGTGTTGTTTAGTCATTTCCTGACCTCCTTTAGCATTCTGATAGGAGCAAGCAATTGCCTTCTGCTTACTCCGACTGAAAAAGTATATCATATTTATTGTAAAATATAAATAACAATATTGAGTATGGAAAAAATTTTTGTAGTAATTTTACATCATTGCTTGCAGATAAGACAATATGTTTTATATGATTTGCTATATAAAAAAACAGGATATGACTTTTATCAGATTACAGATGTATTTCGATTAAACACAAATATTATATATCGTACACTGTCAATATACACCGGCAGTGCGGCTGTATATAATGATTGAAAATAATTTAACAATCAATTATAATGTAGCCTATAATCACAGAAAAAAGGAGACAGACTATGAAAAAACCTGTTATTGTAATTTCACCGGAATCCCAGACTAAACAAGTTGGCACATGGGTATCAAGCATCTACTGTTCCAGCCGGAAATATGCAAAGGAGCTGGAGAGCCGCGGTGCGATTGCTATCATTCCTGCTTTTCTGAGCCCGGAAGATGCTGACCAGCTGATGTCCATTGCAGACGGTCTGTTTATGACAGGCGGTGCTGACGTGGACCCTGCCCGCTATGGCGAAGAAGTGCAGCCATACTGTGGCGAACTGGAAAAAGACCGTGATGAATCAGACTGGAACCTGATGGCAGCGGCAACAAAGCACAAAAAACCTATCTTCAGCGTATGCCGCGGCAGCCAGTACACAAATGTATTTTTTGGCGGCACACTGTACCAGGACCTGCCTACACAGCACCCAAGCGATATCAAACACGTTGACCTGGCAGGGGCATTCGGTCAGGACAGCCATATTGTAAATATTGTGCCGGGCACACCTTTGCACAAACTGCTGGGAAAAGATTCCATCGGCGTAAACACAACACATCACCAGGGCTATAAAACTCTGGGCGAAAAACTGGTGCCAATGGCCTATGCACCGGACGGTCTGGTGGAAAGTTTCTACCTTGATGACCCTGACCACTGGGTAAGATGCTATCAGTGGCATCCGGAACTGATGACTTTCAACGAAAATATGGATGCTCTCATTTCCGATTTTGTAAATGCAGCAAAAGAAAATATGAATAAATAAAGCAGAAAGGGACGCATATGCGTCCCTTTTTTGTTTATCCTGTTTTCAGAACTATGCTCTGTGCAATTCTTGCCGCATCTTCATCCGTTACAGTGCCGGGTATAAAGCCAAAGCACACATAAAACTGTGCGTCCCTGTCATAGGCCCAGGCGCCATTGGTGGTGTGGTGGGGTGTGGCGGCCTTTGCGCCGGGGTAATATTCCAGCTGCAGATAGTCCACATAGTAAATATCAACAACACCGTTTTCTCCGTTTTCAGTCCGGATAAGAGTTTCAAAAGGTTCCCAGGAGAAGAAAGAGGATGTGCGCAGACCGGAAAATACTGTCTGATAATAGTTTTCCGGTGAAATTTCCCCTTCGTAGGGAACAAAACTGTTTACGCCTATGCGGCCAATCAGTTCACTGTTGTTCAGAATATTTACTGTATGTTCAAATTCGTCATATTCTCCCAGCGGCACAGGTATGCCGTTTCTGCCTGTGTTGCCGCCTTCTGCTGTTATGTTCCAGGCAGCAGGCAGGTCACAGCTGAATTCATATCCGTTGATATTTACTGATGCCTGTTTCCATCTGCCCAGATGGGGTTCAGCTTCCGGATAGCTGTTGTTGCCGTAAACTTCCAGCGACCGGGCGATTTCCAGCGCAGTATCCCTGTTTACCTTGTCCGGCAGGAAAGCTATTGCGGCATACACTCCGTCCTCTTTGTTGTAGCCCATTATGCCAAAGCTTTCATAATGTGGCACATCTGCCAGCGGTGTGTCCGGATGGGTGGCGTAATATTCATAATCCACATAATTTATATCCACCAGACCAATCTCCCCGGTTTCTGTCTGTTTTACCGGTGTAAAAGGGTCCCATATAGCAAAGGAAGACAGTCTCAGCTGTGGCCACACGGTTTTGTGGTATTCTTCCTGCGGTATTTCTTCGGTGTATGGCTCAAAACTGGACAGACCTATAAAGCCAATCAGTTCATCGTCCTGCATCAGATAGGTGGTCTGCTCAAACATGCCCAAAGGCAGTGGCACATCACTCTGTGGCACTTCATTTACAAGGGTATGCCTTAGGCCAAGGCTTTCCCAGTTCCACGGCAGACTGCAGGATATATTTATATGGCGGTCATTGATACCAAAACTTATAGATGACGGTTTTTCCACTGCCAGTGCCCCGTGGCTGTCTTTGTATATTGCAGGCTGTTCCGGGGTGTATGTATCATAAGTAGGTGCAAGAAATATCCAGCAAATGCAAAATAATACAGAAACACATATCGTTATTTTATTGAAATTCTTTTTATAAAAATCCCTGTGCTTTATATTCTGTATGCGCTGCTTCATGTTTTTTACACTGTCTGTCATACACAACATCGGGTGACCTGTTACACCTGTGGCATTGTGCGCCAGCACATCTACCATAGCAGTAGTATAGGCGGTATCCTGCTGTGTCCGGTTCAGCACATTGTAGTCGGTTATCAGTTCAATCTGCTGGCGCTGATGTTTCAACAGCCTTGTCAGCAGTGGGTTAAACCAGTATACAGTCTGCACCGCCATAATGAAATATGCATACTCCACGTCTCCCTGTTTTATATGCTGTTGCTCGTGGATAAGTATATTGGCGACAGTGGTTTTGTCCATTGTTTCCACATAGGACGGCAAAAGTATTTTCTTTTTAAACATACCTGTAACTGCAGGTACGGAAACAATATCGGTAATCAGTATATCTGCTGTTTTCTTTGTTTTCAGAATGATTTTATTTTCTTCATAGATATCGTATATCCATTTTTCAGCAGGTCTGCTGCTGCGGTTGATTTTCTTTTTCAGTGATGTATTGGCTGTTACAAGCAGCACACCGCCCGCAGCTGTACCGCCCAGCCATATCAGCGGCAGGGCCACATCAAACACCAGTGATTTTGCATACCGCCGGTCTGCCATATCTTTCAGCGCTCCGTCCGGTATGCCCATATAGCTGGCTTCATCATCCTGCTGTGCTATAAAATAATAGCTTTCATACATATCGTATTCCTGCCTGTAGGAGATATGCTGTATAGGCTCAAATGATTTCATAACTGACATATGGGAGTATTCATTGAATGTAAAAGGCATAAGCAGAATCTGGAATACAAGAAATATCCCGCCAAATTTACAGCCCGGGTGCAGATATCTGTCAAAAGCTTTGCTGAAAGCCAGCCACAGATACCCCACAATAACAGCTATTACCGAGCGGTAAACCAGATTCCAGAACACAGGGGCAATAACAAATGCCAGCCTGTTGATTTGGTTTAAAATAGCAGCCATATCAGTCCTCCTGTATCATATCCATCAGCTGCTGCAGTTCTTCCTTTGTTATTTTTTCTTCCTGTACAAAGTTCAGCAGCATTTTCTTTGCACTGCCGTCAAAAGCCTTCTGCAGAAAGCTTTTTCTTTCGTTGTTGATGTATTCCTGCTGTGTTATGGCGGCGGTGTACAGATATGTGCGGCTGGTGTTTTCCTGTGCGGTTACAGCACCCTTTGCCACCAGGCGCTGCAGCAGGGTTTTCAGCGTGCTTTTGTTGCCCGGCATATTTTCAAAAATCTGCGGGCTGGCCAGAGTGCCTTTTTCCCACAGCACCTTCATAATAGGCAGTTCGCTGTCTGCGATTGATATATTCTTTTTCATAATAACCTCCGTGAGATTACAATTGTAGTCTTGTTTAATTTCAGTTTACACTTGTAATCTCAAAATGTCAACAGAATAATTGTGAAAAATAAAAACAGCAGGCATTTTGCCTGTTGTTTCACTGCAGGGGGAAGTGTCCCACAGGTATCCTGTGCTTTGTCTTTACATAATTAAAAAAGACACGGCATATGCCGCGCCTTTAATATTTATATTACAGTTTTTCCAGTACCCACTGGCGTATTGCCTTTGTCACGCCGTCTTCTCTGTTGCTGGCGGCACGGTATGGGTATCTTTCCTTCAGATCCTCCGGTGCATTTTCCATTACAAAGGCATACTCTGCGTTTTTCAGCAGCGGTTCGTCGTTGTAAAAGTCACCAAAGGCCATTGTTTCTTCCCTTGTGGCACCAAACATTTTCTGCAGGCTCTGTATAGCCAGACCTTTGTCTGCACTTTTGTCCATAATGTCCACCCAGATGTTGGCAGACATATGTATTGTGTTTTCGCCCCGGAATTTTTCAGTCAGTGGCAGATATGTGTGGTTTTTTATATCCCCTGTGGCGTCATAAACAGAAACCTTGAAAATTTCATCCTGTACGTCATACAGGCTGTCCACCCAGGTAACAGGGGAATAGTGATTTGCCATTTTTTCCATAAAGGCAGGGCTGCCGGCTGTAACATATGTGCCGTGGGTGCCGCACAGCATAGGGTCAGCGTTTTCTATTTTGTCAATTTCGCGCAGCATCCGGTGCACATTTTCCACAGGAATGTTGTGTGTTTCAATCACCTTGCCCTTGTTGTAGATATTTGCGCCGTTGTCACAGATAAACATCATTTTTTCAGCCAGCGGACCAAAAAAGCCTGCCGCACCGCAGTAGTCCCTGCCGGAAGCTGCCAGCAGAATAATGCCTTTTTCGTTGAGAATTTCCCATATTTCTTCAAAATCATCAGGCGGTGTTCTGTTGCCGTTTATCAATGTGCCGTCCAGGTCGGTTGCAATCAGTTTAATCATAGTTCCCCCAAAAAGTTTCATATTTACACAAAGTATATCATAAAAACACACCTATTACAAACTATATTTACACACCGTAATATGCCAGTACCAGCTTTTTCATTGCCCTGTCCTTTATGCGGTAGAGCTGGCTGCGTTCCACGCCCAGCTTTTCGCTGAGGATGTCTATGTAATCCCAGGTTCTCTCAAGGTAAAAATGGTGGATAACCAGTTTTTCCCTGTCATTCAGCACCTGCAGACAGCAGTCGATATCTGCTATGAATTCCCGGTTTTCATTATATGTGCGCTGCATCCTGTCCAGCATCCGGGTGCGGGTCAGCCCGTTTGGTGTCAGCCTGTCGCCCTGTTTTTCCAGTCGCCATTTTGCGCTTTCCATCTGCCGTTCCAGTATGGGTTGCATCCGTTTTATTGTGCTGTAGTCCTTCAGCTTTTTCAGCATTGCGTGTTTATACATTTAACTCCACCTCCATAATACAATTATCACTAACTGTGATATATTATAGGGCTATTATCACAAAAAGTCAATAGATTTTACAACAAAATACTACTAACAGTTGTTATTTTCTCTTTCAAAAGAAAAAATTCCCCTTTTACAATTATCACGTAATGTGATATAATTATCACAAAGGATGTGAAAGATATGAAAAATCTTGCCGTTTTAAGAAAGAAAAAAGGGCTGACACAGATGCAGCTGGCAAAGCTGATAGGGGTGTCCACCAGCACAGTGGCAATGTGGGAAACAGGCCAGCGCAAGCCGGACTATCACACAATTGTGCGCCTGCGGGAATTTTTTGCAGTGGGTTTTGAGCAGCTGCTGGGGGTGGAAAAACCACAGGCTGCACCGGCAGAAACAGTGTCTGTGCCGGTGCTGGGCTATGTGCGTGCCGGCCGGCCGAACACAGCACAGCAGAATATAATAGGCTATGAACTGATAAATGAACAGCTGGCAAAAACAGGGGAGATATTCTGTCTGACAATAAAAGGGGACAGTATGGAACCCAAAATGAGCGACGGCGATATTGTGGTGGTGCGCCGCAGTGCCACAGCCGAAAGCGGCCAGACCGTGGTGGCGGTTGTGGGCAAGGAAGAAGCCACCGTGAAAAAGGTGCTATTCCACAAAGACGGCATCACCCTGGTGCCAACCAACCCGGACTATATGCCGGTATATTACACCGCCCAGGAGTGTGAAAACCTGCCTGTTACAATTGCAGGGGTAGTGGTGGAGTTAAGGTGCAAGTTCGGGTAAGCAGACAAAAAGGGCACGGCTGTTTTGTATGAAAAAGCAGTTTCCCTATGCCCCATCTCTTTAAAATATTCACAATAAAAAAGGCACAGCATCTGCTGTGCCTGTAATTTTTTAGTGTTCTGCCCAGTCAAGGCTGCGGCCTACGGCTTTGTGCCAGCCGCGCACCAGTTTTTCGCGTCTTTCGCTGTCCATATCCGGTGTAAAGGTTGTGTCGCACCAGTCGCCGGTTTTCAGCTCTTCACGGCTGGACCACAGACCTGTTGCCAGACCTGCCAGATATGCCGCACCAAGGGCTGTTGTTTCCTTTACAATTGGGCGCCGCACGGTTTTGTCCAGAATATCAGCCTGGAACTGCATCAGGAATGCGTCACGGCTTGCACCGCCGTCCACATTCAGCACGTTCAGGCTAAGACCTGTGTCTTTTTCCATTGCTTTCACAAGGTCCATTGACTGATATGCAATGCTTTCCTGTGCCGCACGGATAATATGTTCGCGTTTGGTACCGCGTGTAATGCCCACAATGGCGCCGCGGGCGTACATATCCCAGTATGGTGCACCCAGACCTGTGAATGCCGGAATAAGGTATACACCGCCTGTGTCAGAAACCTTCTGTGCATAGTATTCAGCATCGCGGCTTTCAGCAAGGAAGCGCATTTCGTCACGCAGCCACTGGATAACTGCGCCGCCCACAAATACAGAGCCTTCAAGGGCATATTCCACTCTGCCGTCAATGCCCACAGCAATAGTAGTAACCAGACCGGAGTTGCTTTCATACGGTGTGGTGCCGGTGTTCATCAGCAGGAAACAGCCTGTGCCATAGGTGTTTTTTGTATCGCCTTTTTCAAAACAGCGCTGACCGAACAGTGCGGCCTGCTGGTCCCCTGCAATACCTGCTATAGGAATCTGCACACCCTGGATATCTGCATAGCCGTAGATATGGCTGGATGGCAGAACCTGTGGCAGCATGGATGCAGGAATATCCAGTTCTTTCAGCAGTTTTTCATCCCACTGCAGTGTGTGTATGTTGAACAGCATTGTTCTGGATGCATTGGTGTAGTCTGTCACGTGCACTTTGCCGTTTGTCAGCCTGTAAACCAGCCAGGAGTCTACTGTGCCAAACAGGATTTCCCCTTTTTCAGCCTTTTCGCGCACGCCTTCCACATTGTCCAGAATCCATTTGATTTTTGTGCCGGAGAAGTATGCGTCCACCACCAGACCGGTGCTTTCCTTTATATATTTATCCAGTCCGCGTTCCACCAGACCGTCACAGATATCTGCTGTGCGGCGGCACTGCCATACAATTGCATTGTACACAGGGCGGCCTGTGGTTTTGTCCCACAGCACTGTGGTTTCGCGCTGGTTTGTAATGCCTATGCCGGCAATTTCAGCAGGGTCTATGCCGCTTTTTACAATTGCTTCAATCATAACCCCGTACTGTGATGAGTAAATTTCCACAGCATCGTGTTCAACCCAGCCTTCTTTAGGGTAAATCTGGGTGAATTCCTTCTGTGCCATGGCCACAATTTTCTGATCCTTGTCAAAAATAATGGCGCGGGAGGATGTGGTGCCCTGGTCCAGAGCCAGTACATATTTCTTTTCCATAGCTGCTCCTTTATATTTACGTTTATTAATAACTTTATTTTAGCATAACATATATGGATTTAACAATATATTTACAGATAAAAAAGGCAGACATTTGTCTGCCTTTTGCTGTTTTATCAGTCAGTAAGCAGGAAAGCCATCAGGTCTGAATATGGTTTGTCCGGTTCTATAATATGATAGTTGATTACAGCTGCATAGTCGTCTCCTATGTCTGTTATGGCAACCTGCCGCTTTTCGCTGCCGTCTCCGGCATCAGCGTCCAGCATCATATATACGTGACCGCCCAGTTCATAGGCTATATCCTTTTCGTTTATGATATAGCCCTTGTTTTCCCGGTCTTTTACAAACCACTGGTAGTATTCGTTTATATCCATCTTTCCTGCTGAGGATACCTTGTTCAGATTTGCATAGTACACCAGCATATATGCGGAATTTTCGGAATGTGCCACGGCAAAGTCCGGTACAATACTTGCTGTCATATAATCTGTTTCAGTCCAGTCCCCCAGCATATCTGTGGTCAGCTTGCCTTTATACAGCCAGTCCAGCATTTTCTGGTCTATTCTGTACCAGTGTGACGGCACTTTGATAGTCACATCTGTGGACCGGTTGTGATACAGCTGCTGTTTTTCGTCATATTCACTGCGCTGCAGCAGCATATCCACGTCGTTGTTGCTGTTCAGCACATCCAGGAATTCATACAGCGGTGTATCGTGGACAGTCTGGAATATTATCTGTACAACATAGTCTTCGTTCAGCTCCCTATACAGCCGGTAAACATTGGTTTCTTCCTTGTAGAAATAGGTGTCCAGTGTGGAATAGGTGTAGCCGCCCACTTCCACTTTGTCACAGATTGTTCTGCTCTGGTTACTGTCGTCATAGAAAGCCACCATCTGCTCCAGCATTCTGTCCACAGGCAGGTCATAGCTTTCCCAGTTGCGGCGGCTGAGATATCTCACTTCAATAAAGTCATCAGACAGGGGGTCTGTGATGTGCATATCATAGATGACAGGGTTTTGTGCCAGCTGTGCTTTGGTCAGCCCGTCCAGTTCCCGGCCGCTCATACCGTAATAGGCCTGGGCCATACTGTCTCTGTCTGCAAAAATCCACATATCCGGCAGGTCTATTTCCACACCTGCGGAAAGGTTTTTCAGCCTGTCAAGACTGCTGTCATATTCAAACAGGTCCGGAACATTTTCTTCATCCGGCTGCAGCTTTACGCCGCCGTTGAACATGGCGTGCAGGTATTCCGGAGAAGTCATATTTTCAGGGAAATACAGTATCTGCACAATATGGCCGTCTTCACGCATCAGCCAGTAGGCAAAGGTAGGCTTGCCGTTTACTGTGCCTGTTTTATAATTGTATTCCACACCGGACAGCATAACTGTGCCTTCTTCGTACACATCTTCCATAGGTGCAAACAGTATTTCCAGATATTCATCAGGTTTCCGGTAGTTTTCCAGGTTTTCCACCGTTACCATCATATAGTTGCTGTTGCTTTTGTCCCACACAAAGTAATCTGTAAAGCGGTCCAGCTCTGCCAGCTGCCGGCTGGTCATTGCCTTTATTTCTTCTGTGGTGTGGCCGCTGTTGTAATAGTCGGTATAAACCAGCTCTATATCAATAATGCTGCAGCATTCCGGCAGGGTCAGTTCCAGCCCGGTGTAATCGTTTATATAGCGGCCGGTGTCCCGGTCATAATAGCTCAGCGCCGGTGTGTCAGACAGCACCTTTGGAGTTGGGGATGGCCGCGGTTCAGACTGGCTGTCAGCTGTGCTGCTGCTTTGTGCACCGCCGCCACAGGCTGTAAGTGACAGCACAACAGCCAGTGCAATAATCATACTTATAATCTTTTTCATTTCATCACCGTCAATTTAAAACAAAAAGGGGCGGCAGATGCCCCCCTTTTCTGAATGCAGGTATTATTTGCCCATTATATCTTTCCAGATAGCATCATAGTTTTTGCAGTTGTAAGGGCTGTCAAAGTTTGCAATGATTTCCTTTGCCTTTGCAGCATCGTCTGCCAGCAGGTCAATGGCTGTGCAGGCCATCAGTTTGGCAGGCACGATGTAAATCAGTTCTTCATCTCCCGGCTGGAAATGCTTGGAGTGGAAATCGTTGATAAAACCGCCTACGCCGCCCTGGATACAAGGCATAATGGCCTGTACATCGCCTACGTCACCGGATGCACCGCCCACTTCCTTCACGTGTACCACGTTCTTTTCAGGGTACAGCTGTTTTGCGTTTTCTTCAAATACCTTGGCCAGATTCATATCGTCAGACATCGGCAGATAGCCAGGCAGGTCGTCAATCACAACTTCACAGCCTATGGCGTATGCACAGCCCCTGATAGCTCTGTTCACCTTGGCGTTGGCATCCTTGATGGCTTCAATTGTGGCGCCGCGCACATACATTTCCATTCTTACATCGTTAGGAACAATGTTTACCAGTGTGCCGCCCTTTGTGATGATAGGGTGGATTCTGATGCAGTCCTGGTCTTTCAGTGTTTCACGGATAGAGTTGATTGCCATCAGAGCCAGGGAAGCGGCGTTCAGTGCATTTGCGCCGTCCCAAGGGGCAAAGCCTGCGTGGGCTTCCTTGCCGATGAACTTTACATTTTTGGCAATAAAGCCTACATTAGGTGCGGAACAGTTGATGTTGTCATCAAAGTTTGTGCCGTGAACCATCATAGCCATATCGATATCATCAAACACACCTGTGCGGATAAGCTCCTGTTTGCCGCCCAGATATTTCAGCTTGCCGTCAGCAATAAGGCCTTTTCTCCATTCCAGTTCCACACATTCTTCAGCAGGTGTGGACAGGAAAGTGATGTTGCCGCCGCTGATTTCATCCTTTACAGCGTTCAGTCCTATTGCGGCAGCCAGCATTGCGGCTGTCTGTGCAAAATGGCCACAGCAGTGTGCAGCACCTGTAACAGGGTCTGCATTGGGGTGGTCAGGACACACAACTGCATCCAGTTCGCCCATAATGGCAATGTTTGGCCCTGCTGCGTCATCTTTCAGCTTTGCCTTGATGCCTGTAACAGCCAGACCGTCTTCATATTTCAGTCCCAGTTCGTCAAAAGTTTTCTTTACTGTTTCACTGGCGAAAACTTCCTTGTAGCCCAGTTCAGGTTTTTCGTATATTGAACGGCCTATTGCATAAATCTTTTCTTTGTTGGCGTCTATTGTATCGCAGACTATCTTTTTCAGCAATTCTTTGTCCATAGTTTTCTCCTTGTTTATACCGGCTGTACCGGCGTAGTTCCATAGTTTCATTATACAACTTACCTGTTTAAACTGCAAGGTAAACAGGGCCGGCAAACTGCTGTTTCAGCGGTATAAAATGCAATTGCAAAAAATTTTTGTTTATCTGCGGCCAGGTTTATGATAGAATAATATAGATACAATATTGAGATAAAGGATTTATATATGAAAAGACTTTTTAGCTTTTTGCTGGCAGCGGCAATGTGTATGTCCCTGCTTACAGGCTGCGGCCCCAGATATGAAAAATTTTCAGAGCTTCTGATTTCTGAAAATTATTTTGACACAATTATTCAGGTTATTTCCTACCAGCAGTCAGAAGAGGATTTTGACAGGATGGTTGATATTATCAGAACCCGTTTTGACAAGCTGAACAAGCTGTATGATATCTACAATGAATACGACGGCATGAACAATATCAGAACAATCAATCTCAACGCCGGTATTGCACCGGTGCAGGTGGACAGGGACATCATAGACCTGCTGCTGTTTTCAAAGGAATGGTATGAAAAATCCGGCGGCAGGATGAATGTGGCCATGGGCAGTGTGC
>JAFULT010000107.1 GCA_017483145.1 Oscillospiraceae bacterium
CCGGTCGGATTCTTTGAAATAATTTCGTCAATAAGTTTTTTACCCCTACCTGCAGGCACTAGATCATCGCGTGGACGTCCGCCTTTACCGATGATATGACAGTATAAATCCCCATCTTTATAAAAGAAATCATTTGCCGTAATCTTTAAAAATTCCTTCTTGTGTCTTGCACCGATACTTCTGCAGATTACAGGCAGTTCCGGATGATTCTTTTCTACAGCCAGCGCACGGGATGTCATTTTTCTCCCACGCTTGATATCAGAAGCTTTTCTCGGAGGCAGTATACATAAAGCAGGTCCTTTACAATGAAACACTCTTGCCAATGCACTTCTTATGGCATACTGAGTAAAAATACTCGGCGCACTTTTGATAAATTCTTCAGCGTGCATTTGGGCTTCCTCAAATGAGCATTTGTTGAGTCCGATGCTTCTCAGATAATCACCGAAATTCCCGGTGTGTCTCATATATTCACGGGCAGTATTACCGTTGTGTATAAATTTGGCCACACAGCTTTTATTTTTGATTTTATCTGCTCGTTTACTCTGTCCAAGCCTTATCTGGCTTTCCAGTTCTCTCATCATTAAATATTTGATATTTTTTGACATAGGCGCACTACTCCCTTGGTTTTGATTGTATTTTTGTTTACAGGAGCAAGACACCTCCTGCATTTTTTAATTTAACAGTCGTCACTGCCCACAGGATTGGGATGTAAGCTGGGTTTATTGCCTCCAGCCACGGCAAATGCTGCTGATATTTCCTGTTTTCAGCAGTTTAGTCAAAAAATACCCCCTATGTCCGTTTATATCGTATTTTCAATACGCTATAACCGGACATCTACTTGTTTAAGATAAAAGTACCTCACGTTTTTGCGGGCAAGCAAAGCTCGCATTTTACATTTTTACCGTCTTACCTGATGTATTCCTATTGTTTTACAAAACAAAAAAGCATTTGAATGGAATCAATACAAACCAAACAAATGCAACAAATAAAACGTAATGTGACTGCTTCATCAGTAGTTGTAGTGCCTTAAGTCTACGGGCACTATCCCGGATGCATTGTGATTCTCATAATTAAAAACCTCCTGAAAAATTGATTTAAGTATTACGCAGCTTAGTGGTACAGAAGTTTGTGTCAGGGCACAAAACGACAGAGAGCCGGGTGGCCCTCTGTCCTTCTATAGCACGAAACCTGTTTTTATTTAACTTTAATTTACATTGTATCTGCTCTATGGAGGGGGGTATATGCTCCATTGCAAAATTTAAAATAATCCTGATTTGCTATGGCTTCTGCCATGCGCTGTTTTTATTATTACCTAACAACAGTATCATCCCGACACAAACATTCTATTTCACATAACAGTAATTATTTTATTGCACACAACAATGGCAGAGGGTTTCCCCTCCGCCATTACGTAACTCACAACTTTAATTCCATTATTTGACACCTTTATTATATTTACTTTTCGGAGTGGAAGCAATACTTTTCAAAATTAATCTCATCTTTGTGATTTTAAACAAAATCTATACCTAAAGTTTTACCATACATCTACGTCGGTTTTACACAGTTACTTTGTTAATGCATTATTGAAATCGAAAATCAAATTATGCACAAAGGAGAAATTAAAATGGAATGTCAGAGTTTCTACACCGCTTTATAACTCAAACATACACATAATATATACAACAAAACCTCGACAGTAAGTTTCGCTGCCGAGGTTTTTATATTATATGCTTCTTTCTATTTGATTTCCTGTTCAAGTTCAGAAAATAACTCAGAATTGAAGAAATCCTGGATTGTAATATCCAAACCATCACACAGTTTTTTGATAGTAGTAACTGTGGCACTGCGATTTCTGCCGCTTACAATATTGTTGACAGTGGATTGAGTGACACCACTCATAATACTTAATTTGTTTATTGATATATTTTTCTCTTTGCAAAGTTCCAATATTCTTTCTTTAACAGCTTCACCTATATTCATGGGGTCACCTACTTTCTAAAAATAGGATACCCATTTTGAGTTGATAAACTTACCTCTTTTGAGTTAAAATAACTCAAAAGAGGTAATGAAAATGAAAAACAAAAGATGTTTCTTTATCGGGCACAGAAATGCACCTGAAAGTATATACGCTAATATTGTTTCAACAATAGAAAAACTGATTGTTGAAAACGGTGTCAAAGAATTTGTTGTAGGCAACTATGGGATGTTTGACTCGATGGTTATCAGAGCTTTGCAGCAATTAAAAACAAAATACCATGATATTGTCTTATTATTGCTAACACCCTACCATCCGTCAGTTAAAAGTGTAGTAAAACCGAATAACTTTGATGAAATATATTATCCGGAAGACATGGAATCAGTACCATACAAAGCTGCAATTATTGAAGCAAACAAAAAAGTAATCTCAAGTTCTGAATTTGTAATCGCATACTTCAAACACTCTTCCAGCAATACAATTAAATTTATAGAGTATGCCAAAAGAAGAGGTGTAAAAATTTATTACATAATTTAATTAGTTCAACATCAAAATGCATTAATTACATCATTTGTAAAAAAATGATGTAATTTACTTGATTGTTGATGTAAATAATGCTATTATTAAAATGTAATATAAGCAAAATGGAGATAGTATGAGAAATTATAGCTAGAAAGATAAATGGCAGAAATTGCTGACACCTCAGACTGTTGGAATGATGACAACAATACACGAATTTAAAGGAGAACAGAACCTTTTTATAGAATCCAAAGCTGATGTACTCACAAGTTTGTTGGAAATTGCAAAAATTCAGAGTACCGAAGCTTCAAATAAAATTGAGGGTATATATACATCTGATGAACGTATCAAAAAACTTGTTTATGATAAAACCACGCCACAGACCAGAAACGAGCAGGAAATTGCAGGCTATCGTGATGTTCTGGCAACAATACACGAAAACTACGACTATATCCCTGCCAATTCATCCATGATGCTGCAGCTGCACAGAGATTTATACAAATACAGTGGTACAAACGGAGGCAGTTTTAAAAACAGCGATAACATTATTTCAGAACAGCTTGCCACAGGCGAAAGACGAGTAAGATTCAGACCGGTTTCCGCATGGGAAACACCGGATGCAATAACCGAGCTTTGCAGACAGTTTGACGAAATTCAGCAGGATACGAACGCAGACCCTCTGCTTATAATCCCAATGTTTATACTGGATTTTCTTTGCATTCACCCTTTCAATGACGGAAACGGCAGAATGAGCCGTCTGCTCACATTGCTTTTACTGTATCGTTCCGGATATATTGTGGGCAAATACATCAGTATTGAAAGGCTGATTGAGCAGTCAAAAGAAACTTATTATGAAGCGCTGCAGGCAAGCAGTATCGGCTGGCACGAAGAAGAAAACGACTATGCGCCCTTTGTAAACTATATGCTTGGCATTATAGTTGCTGCATATAAAGAATTTTCCGAAAGGGTTAAAGTTCTCACTACATCAAATATGTCAAAGCCTGACAGAGTGCGTGAACTGATAAAATCCAACTACGGAACAATTACAAAAACAGAGATAGTAAACAAATGCCCTGACATAAGCAAAATCACCGTTGAAAGAGCCTTGAAGGATTTGCACGAAAGCGGACAAATCATAAAAATCGGCGGCGGCAGAGGCACAAAATACACTTGGAACTGGGAGAATGATAAATGATTACAGGTGAACTTAAAAATAAAATAGACAGTCTTTGGGATATATTTGCGGCAGGTGGTCTGTCCAACCCTCTGGACGTTATCGAACAGATAACATACCTTATGTTTATCCACGACCTTGATACATCAGACAATCTACGTGAAAAAGAAAGCGCAATGCTTGGCCTGCCTTATGAAAGTATTTTTGCAGGCGAAGTATCCGTTGGCGACAGAAAAATTGAAGGCAGACAGCTGAAATGGTCTGTGTTCAAAGATATTGATGCAAGAAGAATGTACACAGTTATGCAGGAATGGGTGTTCCCGTTTATCAAAAATCTGCACAGCGACAAAAACAGCGCATACTCCAAGTATATGGATGATGCCATTTTCAAAATCCCTACACCGCTGCTGCTTTCAAAAGTTATTGACGCACTGGATAAAATCTTTGACTTGATGGAAAGAGCGCAAAAAGAAGATGCAGATATCACAGGCGATGTATATGAATATCTTCTGTCAAAAATTTCCAGCAGCGGCCTTAACGGCCAGTTCCGCACACCTCGCCATATCATCAAAATGATAGTTGATATGATGCAGCCAAAGCCTACAGACACAATCTGCGACCCGGCCTGTGGCACAGCCGGATTCCTTGTAACAGCCGGCGAATATCTGCGTGAAAATCATAAAGAAGAAATTTTCTTCAACAGAATCAACCGTGACCACTATATGAACCATATGTTCCATGGTTACGATATGGACAGAACTATGCTGCGTATCGGTGCTATGAATATGATGAAGCACGGCGTGGACAACCCTTATATAGAATATCGTGACAGTCTTTCTGACCAGAACCTTGACCACGATAAATACACACTTATTCTTGCAAACCCACCTTTTAAAGGCAGTCTGGACTATGATATTGTTGCGGCTGACCTGCTGAAAGTTTGCAAAACCAAGAAAACAGAGCTGCTGTTTCTTGCACTGTTCCTGCGTATGCTGAAAGTTGGCGGCAGATGTGCATGTATTGTTCCTGATGGCGTGCTGTTTGGTTCTTCCAATGCCCACAAAGCAATCAGAAAAGAAATCATCGACGGCAACAGACTGGAAGCAGTTATCTCTATGCCTTCCGGCGTGTTCAAACCTTATGCAGGTGTTTCCACAGCTATACTTGTGTTTACAAAAACAGGCCACGGCGGCACAGACAACGTGTGGTTTTACGATATGCAGGCAGATGGTTTAAGCCTTGATGACAAGCGCACACCTGTGGCAGAAAACGATATACCTGATATTATTGAAAGATTCCATAATCTTGACAAGGAAACAGACCGAGAAAGAACAGAAAAATCTTTCTTTGTGCCAAAGCAGGAAATTGTGGACAACGGCTATGACCTGTCTATCAATAAATACAAAAAGACAGAGTATATTCCTGTGGAATACCCATCCACCACAGAGATTATGGCACAGCTGCATGAACTGGAAATGGAAATTACAAAAGGTCTGGCAGAGCTGGAGGAGATGTTGTGATAGGAGATAAATCAGAAGATTGTCGTGAAATGTTCCGTCACGCCTGTGCTTTTTGTGAATGTGCTGATATGGCTTTTGAAAAATTTAAGCATGATACAGCGGATATAGCGTGGTATACAACACCAGCTGTTGTAAATTCTGCATTTGCATGCGAGGTGTTTAGTAAAGCACTAATGGAATACTACAATATATCCGTAAAAAAAGCACATGGCTTAAAAGATATGTATGAAAAATTCCCACAGGAACTGCAAGATTGGATTAAAATTAGGGTTTTAAATAACTATGGTAGTTGGGAAAATATGTGGGGATTTCCATACATTGATAATATTTCTGATGCATTTGTTAAATGGCGTTATCATTATGAACATGATTGGAATAAAAGCGCAAGTATGTATATAGAAACAGGCTTCCTTACTGTTTATCGCGATGTTTTAAGGGAAGCATGTTGTCAACTGTTTTTTAATAAAAGTTGGGAGCAGTATAAAAATTAATATCAAAGGGAGTATTGTAATGTCAAAGGATATAAAACCTCAACGCGTGGCATTTGATTATAATAAACTTGCTGAAGCTATTGTAAAAGCGGAACAAAAGGCAAGAGCAGAAGAAAATAAAATTGATGATACATCATATTTTCTCAAAGTGTTGCTTGTTTCATCTTTTGTACTTGTTACAGCCATTTTATGGATGTTTTTTGGAGTAAGTTTATATATGGCATTAACAGGCAAATTGCAACCAGCTAATATTGTTGAAACAATTTCTTTGTGGGTTATGGTAGGTCTATCTTTTGTGTATTCAATAACGGCCTCATTTTTGACATGTAAAATTTCAAAAATTAAAGATAAAAATTATCTAATAAGTTATTTTGGTGCTATATCAGGATTATTGGCTTTAATAGTTTCGGTACTGGCATTTATAAAGGGGTGATATAGTGGCAAGATTGGGAGATATTTCAACTCTTATTACAAAAGGAACAACACCTACGTCATTAGGTTTTGGCTTTACTGAAAGCGGAATCAATTTTGTAAAGATAGAAAGCATATCGGATAATGGAGATTTTTTAAAAGATAAATTTGCACATATTAATTATGAGTGCAATGAAAAATTAAAACGTTCTCAACTGCAGGAAAATGATATTTTATTTTCAATTGCAGGCGCAATAGGAAGAACGGCTATTGTAACAAATGATATACTACCCGCAAACACTAATCAGGCTTTGGCAATAATACGCATACCGCAGGGAGTTATTAATTATAAGTATTTGTTGTATGCATTAAATTCTGATGGAATAATAAATCAAGCTAATAAACAGAAACAAGGTGTTGCACAGCTTAATTTATCATTGCAGAATATTGCTGATTTAGATATACCTATTCCAAGCGAGCAAGTTCAAAATAAAATTGTAGAAACAATCGGACAATTAGACAATATTATACACAAAAGAAAACAACAGCTTTCAAAATTGGACGAGCTTGTCAAATCCCGATTTATCGAACTGTTTGGAGACCCAGAAACCAATCCTTATGAGTGGGAAAAAGTAACAGTTGAGGAAGTCTGCTCTTCGATTGTTAGAGGGCCTTTTGGCAGTGCGCTTAAAAAAGAGTTCTTTGTTGAACCCAGTGAAACAACATATAAGGTTTATGAGCAAAAACATGCAATCCAAAAATCAGCGGCCATTGGAACTTACTATGTTACGGCCAAAAAGTTTGCTGAATTACGAAGATTTGAATGTGTTGCAGGTGATATTTTAATGAGTTGCTCTGGTACAATGGGAGAATTGTATCAGTTGCCAGAGGGATGCGAAAAAGGTTTGATAAACCAAGCGCTCTGTAAGTTTACTCTTAACGAAAGAATACTTCCTATCGTATTTTTGACTTACATGAAACAAACTATCGGTAATTTGGAAACCAAAGGTAGTGGTATCCAAAATATTGCAGCTGTTTCCTATGTAAAGACAATGCCTATCAATTTGGCACCAATGGAAGTTCAAGAACAGTTTGCAACCTTTGTCGAACAGACCGACAAATCAAAATTGGCAATACAGCAATCTCTGGAACAGCTCGAAACACTGAAAAAATCATTAATGCAACAATATTTTGGATAATAGCTATAAAACAGACGAAAATCATACTTTTTATTGCTTTTTACAATATATTTATCATTGTATAATATTTGTACAGATAATATTACAAGGAGTAAATATGATGAATAATTTTTATAGTCAGAGGCCCGATATTCAACATGCAAATCCTCTATATAATCAGCTCGTTCAAAAACCGTATGAAGACAAACGGTATGAAGAAATAGCCAGAGCTGTTAAAGCTGTAAGTGATTTTTGTGATTCGATGAAAAATATTGCACCTGAATATCAAAATCAAGCTCATATCCAGTGTATTGCTAAAATATTTGAAAAATTAAGAGAGTAAATATATGTTTTACAAGATTGCAATTAATAATATTGATATCGCAGTAGAAGAAATAAATAAAATTACTGACAATCAAAAGTTTAATGTTTTGCGTGAAGAATTAAACAGAACCATTGTAAATGCTGTTAGTTCTATAGCTGTATATTATGAGCGAATGGATTATAGCAAGTTAGCGCAAGACGACGATACATACTTGCGAGCATTTGCATATTTGAATAACCAAATAAAACACGATAAAAACTTGAATATGATTTATTATGATGTTAGCGGAAGTATGTATCCTATGTCATATCCAATGCGATACGGAAAACCAGGTGTATATTGGAGTGATTTTAAAAACAATGGAAGACCAAATTCACGCGGCAAAAGAGAACATTATGATTTAATGTTGAGAAATAAAGATATTGAAGTTACATTGTTAAAAGTAAAAGAGATTTTTGATAATTATTTTGAGAATATAAGCTGAATATTTTGTAAAAATATTTAGTTTGTAAATTTAATGCAAGGGGGAGTTATATTGTACCATACATACACCGAAATAGAATTGAGAGAATATTGTCGTACCAATATTGAGACTCTTGAAATATGGGCAAGACGACTTATTCATGAAAAAATGGTAGAAGAATATGGTGAAAACTATATAAATAAACAATTTGATGATGGAAATTTTCTTGTAAAATCAGAAATCAGAAAACATATACAAGGTATGCTCGAAAAAGAAAGAAATCGTTTTCAAAGAGCGGTAGATACATTATTTATTGAACAAATTATTTATTTTTTGTGTCACCCAGTTTTTTATAAAAAACTGTTTAAACCTGCTTTGGACTATATTTACCCACAGGGGCGTGATGAAGCTAAAGAATTTTTAAGCAGATTAGTTCCTATACGCAACCCACTCTCTCATTCTAATCCGATTTCTATGCATGATGCAGAAAGGGCAATATGTTATTCACATGATTTTATTGAAGGGTTAAAAAAATATTATAAGGAAAGGGGTGAAGAGCAAGTGTGGAATGTTCCTAAAATTATAAAAGTTAAAGATTCTCTTGGAAATGTATTTTATAATTCATTGGAAGACCAGAATCCGATATTTGTAGTGAAAGAAGAGTTGTATTTCGGTGATGAATATTCTGTAGAAATTGAAGTTGATTCATCATACGATAAATCAGAATATGATATTGTTTGGAAAAATTATAATAGAAATGATAACAAATCATTTAAAAACAACGAGAAATATACAATAAAATTTAAAAGTAAAGATGTTGCTAAACTGCATATGATTGAATGCAGAGTTATTCAAAAAAAAGATTGGCATAAATATACTTATTATGATTCAAAAATAACACTACATCTAACGGTTTTGCCACCTATTTAATAAAATGGAGAAATATTATGACCAACTTTGATTTTTTAAAACAGGATACACAGTTTGCCAGTTTTGCTGATGTGGCAATAACTGCGGAAAAAATCTTACATATAGATGCTGATTCCTGTGTTATAATCTGTCGCAGAGCGATGGAGTTTGCTGTCAAATGGATGTATTCCGCTGACAGCTCCCTCACTATGCCTCCATATCAGGAAAACCTCCGTGGTCTTATGAATGATTCTGATTTCCGTGACATAGTGGGTGAAGACATCTGGCAACGTATGGATTTAATCCGCAAAGTTGGCAACAGCAGTGCCCACGGCAGCCGCAAGGTTTCTGCAGATGAGGCAAAGCTCTGCCTTGAAAATCTGTTTATCTTCCTGGATTTTGTTTCCTACTGCTACAGCGCAGAATACGAAGAACGCACTTTTAACCCTGCATTTTTACAACAACATACAACACCTGTTGTGGTTAAAGATTATTCTGTGGACTTTGAAAAGCTGGTAAAAGAAAACGAACAGCTTAAAGAAGAACTCACCGCAACACGCCGGCAGCGCCAGCAGACTTATATTCCAAAACCGCTGGATATTTCCGAATACAAAACCAGAAAAATAGACATCGACTATATGCTGCGTGATGCAGGCTGGACAGAAGGCAAGGACTGGTTCAATGAATTCGAACTTGCAGGTATGCCAAATCAGTCAGAAGTTGGCTATGCAGATTATGTTCTGTTTGGGCAGGACAATAAGCCCCTTGCTGTTCTGGAAGCAAAGCGCACCTGTGTGGATGTTTCCAAAGGCAGACAGCAGGCCAAACTCTATGCCGATTTACTTGAAAAGAAATATGGTCGCAGACCGATTATCTTCCTTTCTAACGGCTTTGATACACGTATCTGGGACGATGCATTTTACCCTGAAAGAAAAGTGGCGTCTATCTACTCACGCCGTGACCTTGAAAAACTGTTTAATCTGCGCACATTAAAGACAAGCCTTAAAAATGTTTATGTAAACAGAAATATCGCAGGCCGTTACTATCAGGAAGCCGCTATAAAAGCAGTGTGCAAAGCTTTTGATACAGACAATCGCCGCAAAGCTCTGCTGGTTATGGCTACCGGCAGCGGCAAAACCAGAACAGTTATGGCTCTGTGCGATGTACTGTTACAACACGGATGGGTAAAAAATATCCTTTTCCTTGCAGACAGAAACTCACTTGTAACACAGGCAAAACGCAGCTTTGTAAACCTGCTGCCAGACCTGTCTGTTACAAATCTCTGCGAAGAAAAAGACAACTACGATGCCCATTGTGTTTTCTCCACTTATCAGACAATGATGAATGTTATTGATAATGTAAAGGATGAAGATAACAACAAGCTGTATACAGTAGGTCACTTTGACCTGATTATCTGTGACGAAGCACACCGCTCAATATATAACAAATACAGAGATATTTTTAATTATTTCGACGCTCCGCTGGTTGGTCTTACCGCAACACCAAAAGACGAAATCGACAAGAACACATACGAAATCTTTGAACTGGCAAATGGTATGCCTACATACGGCTACGAACTGGCGCAGGCGGTAAAAGACGGCTTCCTTGTGGATTATATGTCTGTGGAAACAAAGCTGAAATTTATCGAGCAGGGCATTGTTTATGACGAACTGTCAGACGAAGAAAAAGCACAGTACGAAGAAACTTTTGTGGACGAAAACGGCAATCTGCCGGAAAGAATAAATTCTTCTGCGCTGAACTCCTGGGTATTCAATGAAGATACTATCCGCCAGGTATTACATATACTGATGACAAAAGGTCTGAAAATCGATTACGGCCAGAAGATAGGTAAAACTATTATATTTGCAAAAAATCATCAGCACGCTGAAAAAATCCTGGAAGTTTTCGACAAGGAGTATCCGCATCTGCCGGGATATGCAAAGGTTATCGACAACTATATGACCTATGCGCAGAGTGCTATCGATGAATTCTCTGACCCTAAAAAATTACCGCAGATTGCAATATCTGTTGACATGATGGACACAGGTATTGACGTGCCGGAAGTGCTTAACCTTGTGTTCTTTAAAAAGGTGATGAGTAAAGCAAAATTCTGGCAGATGATAGGCCGTGGCACACGTCTGTGCCCACTGCTTATAGACGGCAAGGATAAAGAAAAATTCTATATCTTTGATTTCTGCGGCAACTTTGAGTTTTTCCGCTTCAATCCAGGCAAACCGACTGCCAATATGATTGCTTTGCAGGGTTCGATTTTCCATCTGAAAAGCCAGATTGCATACAAATTGCAGGATTTGGATTATCAGATACCATATCTTATTGATTTCAGAAAAGAACTTGTAGAAGATATGGTACGAAAGGTGCGAGAGCTGAACAAAGAAAACTTTGCAGTGCGCCAGCACCTGAAATATGTTGAACTGTATGCAAATCCGGACAATTACCAGACACTTACCTACGAAGATACGTTAATGATAGGCAAGGAGCTGGCACCGCTGATTATCCCTGATGAAGGTGATGCAAAGGCATTCCGTTTTGACCATCTGATGTATGGCATTGAATATGCATATCTTGTAGGCAAAAAATTTGCTAAGGCAAGAACTGATTTGATGAAAAAGGTTGTGGCGCTTTCCAAGATTGCCAATATTCCTGAAATTATCGGTCAGACAGATTTAATCAACAAAATCATGCATACAGACTATGTGGAAAACGCCGGCATAAACGAGTTTGAATATATCCGCGAAAGCCTGCGTAACCTGATTAAATATATTCCTAAAACAGGTCTGCGTTTTGATATCGACTATGAAGATAATGTTGTTGATATGATTGAGAACGAGTCAGAACTTGAAAATGATGATTTGAAAAACTACAAGGCAAAAGCAGAGTTTTATATTCGCCAGCACCAGGATAATCTTGTTATTGCAAAACTGAAATCAAACCAGCCTTTGACAGAGCTGGATGTTCAGCAGCTGGAAAATATATTGTGGAGTGAACTTGGCACAAAACAGGATTATGAAGCAGAATACGGCAATAAACCGCTGGGTGAATTTGTCCGTGAGCTTGTGGGGCTTGATATGTCAGCAGCCAAAGCAGCGTTTGCAGAGTATCTGGATGAAAATATGCTGGATGACAGGCAGATTTATTTTGTAAATCAGATTGTCGAATACATAGTACATAACGGTCTGCTGAAAGATATGTCAGTTTTACAAGGCGCACCGTTTACCGACAGAGGCAGTGTGGTTGAAATATTCACAGACCTGACTATATGGCAGGGTATCAGAAAAACTATAGAACAGATTAATACAAACGCTTTGGCGTAAAAATGAAAAAGATGGCTGTTTTTCGCAGCCATCTTTTTTTATGTTGATTTTTGTGGCATTACAGGTAATTTTGCCAGTATAAATCAATTTGTTACAGTTTTTATCTAATAATATCAATATCAGAAATGTCTTCTAATTGAATTGCAGCTCCGTTTTCACAAACAACAGACTGGGATATATCATCTATCCGTTTTATTATCACTTGCGTTGTAACATACCGGCCGCCATAGTTTTTTCTGCTGTCCGGCACAAAATATGTAATAATTACAGTTTGTCTGTCTTTGATATGGTTTTGAATATAGTTAAGTTTTTCAGAAATTTCCTGTATGGCATCTTCTCCTAAAACAATTTTGCTGTCCACTGTACGTGCGGTTTCATTGATTGCTTCTCCGTGACCGGTCAAGGCTGCAAAAGGTGCAAACTGAGCAGCACGGTCATGAATTGACATATGGGGGTGCTTATCTGAAACATGGTGTGGCAGATTTATAATGTCTTTATAACTTTCAACAGTTCTCTTCATATTTTTCAGTCTCCTGTTCCGATAAAAGAATTTCCATCATCTGTTGTCGTCTGGTCATAAACATATGAGTAATCTGATAACAGGAAGTATTCTCATATCTGCAAGGTCGAATCTGCCCATCATCAAAAGACCATATATTCCGCCCGGGAACGGCCAGAATTATAGGTGAATGGGTGGCAATTATAAACTGACAGCCTTGTTTTGAATATTCGTATATTTTTGCCATAAGAGACATCTGTTTCCGAGGAGAAAGTGCTGCTTCCGGCTCATCAAAAATATATAAACTGTTCGGAGAAAACTGTGTTTCCATCAACTCCATAAAGCTTTCACCGTGGGAGAGGCTGTGCAATCCTCTTGACGGGTGTGCCAGGTCAGTATAATCCTTTTCTTTTGTAGCTACATTGTAATAGCTTTCCGCACGATAGAATACTCCCCATTTGGGCATTTTATATCCTTTGGACAACTTGGTAGCCGTATAGAGCTCCGAATGGGAGTCATAAGTAGAGAAATGATAGTTCAGACTTCCACCTTCCGGATTAAATCCATAAGCTACTGCAATCGCTTCCAGCAGAGTTGATTTGCCACTGCCGTTTTCCCCAGTGAAAAATGTTACAGGTCCAGTAAACTCCATTGAAGTAAACTTCTGTAGCGAGGGAATCTTTTTCAAATAACTTCTGCTGTCTATTCTGTTCCAATCTACTCTAAGTTGCTTTATAAATGCATTATTCATTGTTCCTCCCCTGCCCGGTGGCCGCCAATCTGCCTGTTGCGGTCTCTCATTGTGGCGCCTTCCTGAAAACTCATTCCTTTAAGCACAGCATTTTTGCCATATTTATGTTTTAAGTTCATAACAGCTTTCTGCAGGCGTTTTTCCTTTTCGAGAGCTTCGTGTTCTTTTTCAACATCTGCAGATGAAACTGTTGAAAACAAATCGAGCTGCTGCACCTGCTGTTCTTCCCTGAGTTCCTTTTCCGTTTTTATATGGGAAGCCACAAGGGTAAGCCTGCGGATAAGCAGGTTTTTGTCTGTTATCCTGTCATACAATCCGAGAACTGCATTTGTGATAAGTTTTGCAGATGAAGTATACCTGTCAAGATTTGCTGTCCCATGGGCGTGTTTCGGCTTTTTGCGGCCATACCGGTCGATTACAATTTCCCCATCATAACCGCTATCTGCAGAAATATTTTCTATATCATAACCAACAGTCAGCACCATCTGGTCGGTGATAAGTTCACCATCCAATAGCTGATACACCACTGAATCCGCCATTTCGTGAAGGACAACCCTTGCCTTTTCAAAGGTATAGGGGCTGTGTAGCACCTGGCCTGAAGCTATACTTTTAGCCTGTAGTTTGTACCCCTTTATATCTGCAATGGTAACAGGCTCCCAGCCCCAGGCATGGTCAATCAGCAGTTCGGCATTTATGCCCAGTTCTTTATAGAGTATATCTTCATTGTGGATGCTCATTTTTGCAATGTCACCCATTGTGTATATATCAAACTTTTCAAGACGTTTTGAAATGCCTTTGCCCACACGCCAGAAATCTGTGATAGGCTGATGTGCCCACAGTTTTTCCCTGTAAGTCTTTTCATCCAGCTGTGCAATACGCACTCCATACTCGTCAGCTTCTTCGTGCTTGGCCATAATGTCCATGGCAACCTTTGCCAGATACATATTTGTGCCGATACCTGCAGCCGCGGTGATACCTGTCTGCCACAGAACATTGTAAATAATATCCTTTGTCAGTTCATAAGCTGTCTTTTTATATGTTTCAAGATAGTTTGTAAGGTCGATAAAAACTTCGTCTATGGAGTAAACGTGGATATCTTCCGCTGAAACATAGTCAAGATAGATTTTATAAATCTCTGTGCTGTATTTCAGATACATTGCCATTCGGGGCGGCGCGATTATGTAATCAAGTTCCGTTGATGGATTTTCTTTCAATACACTGTCGTAAACAGATTTTCCGGTAAACTTTCTGCCGGGGGCATTCCATCGGCGTTTTTCATTTACTTCTCTTACTTTCTGAATAACTTCAAACAGCCTTGCCCTGCCGGGTATACCATAGGCTTTCAGTGATGGGGAAACAGCAAGACATATAGTCTTTTCGGTGCGGCTGGCATCTGCCACCACCAGATTTGTGTCCATGGGGTCAAGGCCGCGCTCGGCACATTCCACAGAGGCATAAAAACTTTTCAGGTCTATTACTGCATAAACTTTTTCTTTCATAACGGCCTCCTGTGGTTATTTTATAATTTCATCATATCACAAAATCGAATAATTTACAACTATTGGTTGTTAAAGTAGTTATGTTTATGTCTGTTAAGTAGCGGTAATATTGTCGTTGGAGTAGCTACAGATATGCTTTCTAATTAGCAGTGAGTGCTATTGTTTTAGTCCGAAAAGTAAATATAATTATTAATATAGGGATATTGTATATATCGGCCGTCTAAGTACGATATCATCTGTAATATTTGAGAAAGGAGGCATTGCGTATGCCTGGATATGATGACAAAACACGTAATATTGTTCCTATCAGTGAAAAATTAATGCTTACAGTTGAAGAGGCTGCGGCATACAGCAATATAGGAATAAATAAAATTCATGAAATGGCAAGAAAGCCAGACTGCACATTTGTTTTATTTATAGGTAAAAAGAAGCTTATAAAGCGCAAAGAGTTTGAAAGATATATTTCAACACGTATAGCAATTTAATAACAAATTTTAGGGGATACAATACAGTATCCCCTATTTTTATGTGAAAAGTAAATTATTGATATTTGAGTCTGAATACAGTATAATTATATTGCTGTATTAGACTCTTTTTTTATGAAAAGGAGTTTTAATATGGGAAAAGATTTAAAAGGCCGAGAACTCGGCGAATGTATTTCTCAGCTGGAGAACAAA
Organism: Oscillospiraceae bacterium; assembly: GCA_017483145.1. Lineage (GTDB taxonomy): Bacteria > Bacillota > Clostridia > Oscillospirales > Ruminococcaceae > RGIG3102. The sequence continues at coordinate 15,724 of JAFULT010000107.1, forward strand.
AAATATCAGGGAAGAATCACAACTAAAAACGGAAAGCGTATTAAACGCAGTTTTGATACACTTGCTGAATGCAGAAAATGGGTTAATGATACACGATATGAAATAGAGCATAACATGATTAACAACCCTAACAACATAACTGTTAACGAGTGGTTCGAATATTGGATTACAGAAATTAAAAGCAGAAATGTAAGAGAAAGGACTCTTCAGAATTATCACGACAGATATAGAATTAACATCAAGGAAATTATCGGCGATTTAATTTTAGAAGAAGTAAAACCGCTTCACTGCCAGATGATTCTCAACAAAATGGCTGATAGATACTGTAATTCAACAATTGAGCAGACTGCTATTGTAATGTATGCTCTTTTTGACTCCGCTGTAGAAAATGAATTAATTACTAAAAATCCGGTAACAAAAAGTGTTAAATGTACCACTGGAGCACCAAGCAAAGAAACAAGAGTCCTTACCACAGAAGAACGGAAGCGCTTCCTTGAAGCTGCACAGAACTCTACAAACTTTAATCGGTATGCGTTTCTTCTTCAGACTGGTCTCAGAACCGGGGAAATGATAGGACTTAAATGGAGCGATATTGATTGGACCAATAAAACAATCAGCATTACAAGGTCTCTCAATTTCAGACACCCTGCAAAAGAATGGATTGTTGGGCCTACCAAAAGTGAATCCGGTGTGCGTACAGTTCCACTTACTGAAACAGCGTTGAAAATTCTTAAAAATCAACAGGAGAAGATAAAAAAACTCGAATATATCAATCCTGAATTTTCTGAATATGTGTTCCTTTCCAGAAAAGGTGAACTTACCAAAAATTCAACGTATGATTCAAAAATCTATTACTACTGCGATAAAATCGGCATGGAAAGATTTTCGATGCATACATTCAGGCATACATTTGCCACACGATGTATTGAAGCAGGTATGCGCCCAAAAACTTTACAGAGGCTGCTTGGACATGCAAATGTAAATATTACAATGAATCTGTATGTTCATGTAACCGAAGAAGAAAAGGCCAAAGAACTGCGGAATGCAGAAAAAATGCTCAAAATCGATTTTTAGCAGTAACATTTATAACGATTTGGTCTCAGCGGCCCCTAAGTGGCCCCTGAGTAAAAACACAGATTTGAAAATCCCAGTAAAATAAAGAAAAATTAAAAGGAGAATATAGATTATGAAACTTGGTATTGTGGGTCTGCCTAATGTAGGCAAAAGCACACTGTTCAATGCTATTACAAACGCCGGTGCGGCTTCTGCAAACTTTCCGTTCTGCACAATTGAGCCAAACGTAGGCGTGGTTGCTGTGCCGGACGAAAGACTGGACAGACTGGCAGAAATGTACAACCCTAAAAAATATACACCTGCAACAATTGAATTTGTTGACATTGCAGGTCTGGTAAAAGGCGCAAGCCACGGTGAAGGTCTGGGCAACAAGTTCCTTTCCCACATCCGTGAAGTGGATGCCATCATCCATATGGTGCGTTGCTTTGACAGCGATGACATTATCCACGTGGAAGGCAGTGTTGACCCGCTGCGCGATATTGAAACAATCGACCTGGAACTGGTTCTCTCTGACCTTGAAATCGTGCAGAGAAGAATTGACAGAACAAAGAAAGCCATGAAAGGCGACAGAAGCCTTGCAGACCTTGTTGTTATGCTGGAAAGACTGGAAGAATTCCTGGGCGACGGCAAAAATGCCCGCGGTTTTGAACTGCTGAACGAAAAGGAAGAAGAATGGTTCAAAGAAATGCCACTGCTTTCCGCAAAACCTGTTATCTATGCCTGCAACCTGTCTGAAGATGACCTGCTGGAAGGCATTGATGCAAACCCTTACTACCCAATCGTAAAACAGAAGGCAGCAGAAGACAAAAGCGGCTGTCTGCCAATCTGTGCAAAGATTGAAGAAGATGTAAACGGTCTTTCAAGAGAAGAAAAGAAAGAATTCCTGGCAGAACTGGGGCTGGAAATCTCCGGTCTGGACACACTGATTCAGGAAAGCTATTCCCTGCTGGGTCTTATCAGCTTCCTTACAGCAGGCCCTGAAGAAGTCAGAGCATGGACAATCACAAAAGGCACAAAAGCCCCACAGGCTGCCGGCAAAATCCACTCTGACTTTGAACGCGGTTTTATCCGTGCTGAAATCATCGCCTATGACGACCTGATGGCCTGTGGCACAATGGTGGCCGCAAAAGAAAAAGGTCTGGTGCGCAGTGAAGGCAAGGAATACGTGATGAAAGACGGCGACGTAACTCTGTTCCGTTTCAATGTCTGATTTAACAGTTTTCACACATTAAGCCTGTATTATTATAATTAAAGACATTCTTTTTGAGATAGCTGTCCCCTTTTGACAAGCGGAAAGCGTTTTATATTCAGAGGAGGATTTAATATGGGTATAGGATTTATGATGTTATTGCCGTTTGTATTCTGGATTTTTATCGTTATGCTGATTATCGCTGTAAGCAGCAGCGGCAAGTCAAGACGCAGCGCACAGCAGAGACAGCGCCCCACAGCACAGCGATATCCCTCTGCCAGAAAAAACACCGGCCGTGTAGCCAGCGTAAGACCGCAGATGGAAAAAGGTCTGTTTGATATGAAGCTGGGCCGTGAAAAACCGGGAAAGGAAAAAAGCTTTTCCCTTTCAGATATGCTGAACAAAACAGGCTTTGACAGATATGAAGCAAAAGGCCGAAAGAAAGATTTTGTAAACGGTTACGACAGGACCATCAATGTAAAAAAGGCGCAGCATATGCAGTACAGCCATACATATGACGGTCACGAGCCATGGGACGATTGCCTGCCAAAGGAAAAAGACCCGTGGGACAAAGATTTTTATGTATAAGCAGACACAGCCGATATGAAAATATCGGCTGTAGTTGAATTGGCTATTAAAACGTAGGGTGCGGTGCCCACATCGCACCGTTTATATATTTGATTATGAGGTAAAATATGAAGACAATTGGTGTTATCGGCGCTATGCCGGAAGAAATTACATTGCTGAAAAGCCGTATGGCAGATGTTGTGACCGAAAAAGTGGCCGGTCTGGAAATCCACAAAGGCACACTCCACGGCAAAAACGTGGTGCTGACACAGAGCGGCATGGGCAAGGTTGCCGCAGGCGCAGCCACACAGCTGCTTATTACAAAATACAATATCGACGCCATTATGTTCAGCGGTATTGCAGGCAATATGACCAGCAAAATCGGCGTGGGCGATGTGGTGGTTTCAAAGGAAGTTGTTTACCACGACGCTGAAATTTCTATGATTAATCAGCATTACCCAAATATGGACAGCTACTTCGGCGACGAAAACATGATTGCCGCCGCCAGCCGTGCCTGTGAAGAAACAGACACAAACTACATTGTGGGCAAAATTGCAACAGGCGACAAATTCATCGGCGAAACAGCGCAGAAAAA
>JAFULT010000108.1 GCA_017483145.1 Oscillospiraceae bacterium
ATATTCGTTCAGCGGTGTGCCGAGAAATGCCACGGTTCTGCCGCCGGCTTCCACCGCACTTCTGTGTGCAACACTGTCCACACCCTGTGCCAGCCCGCTGACCACCACGGCACCGCCTGCCGCCACATCTGTGGCTATCAGCCTGCAGGCCTTTTCGCCTTCTGAACTGCAATGGCGGCTGCCCACTATGCCCACGGTGTACTGTGCGTCCAGCAGGGACAGCTCCCCTTTGTAAAACAGCACCAGAGGGCGGTTGTGGATATTCCTGAATCTTACGGGATATTCCGCGTCGGTGTAATTCACCGACTTTCTATTGTTTGCCAGATGAAGTCTGTGTATACTTACCACATCTTCCATGGCTGTGGCGGCAGCCAGCTCCATCTGTATCTGTGTAAATAAATTGAACTGTGACAGGTCCTGCCTGCAGTTGTAAAACAGCCCCGGACCAAAGCCGCTGTCAGCAATCTGCCATGCATTGGAATTGTTCACGCCCATTATATAGCTGAACCATATGTCGTACAGCTGTTTCATTATCTCAGCTCCCACATAAGAACTGCGGCAGAAACCGCTGCATTCAGCGATTCAATCCTGTCGCTCATAGGTATTTTCAGTCTCAGACTGCAGCTTTCAATCACATCCCGGGACAGCCCCTGGCCTTCGTTGCCGATGTAAAGGGCAACCGGCAGACCTGTGGGCACTGTGCCCAGTTCCTGTGCGCCCTCAAGGCAGGCAGCCACAGTTGTAAAGCCTTTTTCATTGAGTGACTGTGTAAAAGCCACCATATCGCTTACTCTCAGCACATTCAGCTTTACGCTGGCAGTCATTGATGTGCGGATAACCTTGCGTGAAAACACATCTGCACATTTTGCGCTGACAACCACATTGTCATAGCCAAAGCCCAGGGCTGTGCGCATTATTGCACCCATATTGTTTGGGTCCTGCACATCCTGCAGCACCAGCAGTCTGTCTGCTGAAAAAATGCTGCCTTCATCAGCCTGTTTCATTTCAAACACGGCATAAACACCGTCTTCTGTCTTGCCTTCGCTCAGTTTGTCTGCCACAGCCTGTGACACTGCATAAACATTTTTGTCCGGCAGGCGGTGTGCAAATTTTTCATATTCTGTATTCAGCACAAACACAGCCTGGTGCACAAAACCGGCATCGATAATATCCAGCACCACCTTGGAAGTGGATGCAAAGAACACGCCGTTTTTTCTGCGGTATGATGGGTCGTTTGCTATTTTCAGTGCATTTTTTACCTTTGGGTTATCCTTGCTTTCAATAAGATTAATCATAAATTTTACCTTTCTGCGCCCGGCAAAACCTTTTACAGGCTGTAAAAAATTTTGCCCAAAGCAGTGTAATAACCGTATGCATTTTTGCCTTATATATAAGGAATTATGTACAATATATCTGCGGTTTATCCCTGTGGACAAACCGCCGGACACGCCAAAAAGCCCCTTGAAAAAAGGGGTTTATAACGCGAATTACGCCCTGACACATAATGTGCCAAGGCGTGATTTATATATTACAGAGCTTTTTTAGCTACTTCTACCAGGCTAGCAAATGCTGCTGCATCGTGGATAGCCATTTCGGAAAGCATTTTTCTGTTCAGTGTGATACCAGCTTTTTTCAGGCCGTTCATGAATGTGGAGTAGTTCATGCCGTGCATTTTAACTGCAGCGGAGATACGTGTGATCCACAGTCTGCGGAAATCTCTCTTTTTCTGTTTTCTGCCAGCAAAAGCGTAGTTGCCGCTTTTCATAACCTGCTGTTTAGCCATTTTAAAGTGTTTGGATTTTGCACCATAATAGCCTTTAGCCAGTTTCAGTGTTTTATTTCTTCTTTTGCGAGTCATCATCGCGCCTTTAATACGAGCCATTCTATTTTCTCTCCTTTAATATCAATCTTAGTTATACAATTTTACACAAATTAAGCGTATGGCAGCAGCTTTTTGATTGTAGCTGTGTTTGTTTTATCTGTGTAGCCACCTTTTCTAAGGTTTCTTTTTCTCTTAGTTGACATTTTTGTCAGGATATGGCTTCTGAATGCTTTACCTCTTTTGATTTTGCCGTTTTTTGTCAGCTTAAATCTTTTTTTTGCGCCTGTGTGTGTTTTAATTTTGTACTTCATTGGATATAATCCTCCTGTTTATTTTTTAGGTGCTGGGGCAATAACCATCTGCATGCTTCTGCCTTCGAGCTTTGCCTGTTTTTCGATAACGCCGCCTTCAACAGCTTCGCCAAAACGTGCCATTACATCAAGACCTGCTTTGGAATGAGCCATTTCACGGCCTCTGAAACGGATGCTTGCTTTAACTTTATCACCGTTTTTAAGGAACTTGTTTGCCTGATTTACTTTTGTGTTAAAGTCATTTGTATCAATGTTCAGTGACAGACGAACTTCTTTTGTTTCCACAATTTTCTGGTTCTTTCTGTTTTCTTTTTCCTTCTTTGCCTGTTCGAAACGGTATTTACCGTAATCCATAATGCGGCAAACAGGTGGATTTGCTGTAGGAGCAATCTTAACAAGGTCAAGGTTTGCTTCTTCTGCAAGTTTGA
>JAFULT010000109.1 GCA_017483145.1 Oscillospiraceae bacterium
CCTGGGGCGATTTTTTCATAATATTCTTTAAATCTTTCGTCCTGTGTGTACATCAAACAAAGATTGAGATGGGCCTCTTTGTTATAGAAATTCCAGTAATAACCCAGCCATTCTTTGTGCAGGGCACAGGCTTTCTGTGCTGTTTCTGATGCAGGGTTTCCGCTTTCAACTGCTGTTTTAAGTGTATTGTTCAACAGTTCGTTAAGTTCTTCAAGACTGCTCCAGCTTTCCTGTGACATATCCAGTATTTTTTTGTTTGTTTCGTCTACAGTTTTATCGCCATATTTCTTTCTGATTTCTCCGCCGTATTTCTTTTCGTTTTCATCTACGATATTCTGTTTGAATGCGGCAAATTTTTCTTTATCTGACATTGTTGTTTCCCCTTTCAATGACATTATAGTTTTGTTTACATTGTCTATTAACCGGTTTATTTTTGATTTTTGATTTTCAAGTTTTACAAGATGGCTTTCAAGAGTTTTTATCGGGTCAAAACTATCAGAAGCAAGAATATTTTTTATCTCTTCCAGCTCTATATCAAAACTGCGGTAAAACATTATCTGCTGCAGTTTATCAACTTGTGCTGAATCATAATAGCGATAGCCGTTTACGTCCTTTCCCCGTGGGATAAGCAAACCTATTTCTTCATAATATCGCAGTGTGCGGCTGGAAACACCTGCCAGTTTTGAAAGCTGTGAAATGGAATATTTCATAAAAGTCACCTTTTAACATAAAAACCTGTATACATGTATTACATTTACAAGTATACAGGTTTACGTTACGTCAATGTCAATATATATTTTAAAAAATTTCAGATTTCTTTTTGCACAGCATATTCATAAGTTTTGTTCCGGCCATAACACCGATATAAAGACCGGCCACATTGTAAACAAGTGTAAGTGTATACGGCAGTATATTTACACTGTCCAATGTGAGAACAGCGGTGAAGAATTTATGTAATGCGCCACCCGGACAGCAACAGTATATAACCGGTGTAAGTATGGTAATATACCCTGTTTTGCCCCGGCGGTGTACAATGCCCACCAGAATGCTTGCCATAAATGCCGCTATTATTGAGCCAACAAAAATCAGACCTTTAAGATTGAAATAGTTGAAAGGAATGGCACATATAAAAGCAATTGGGAAAATATATACCCGGCGCTGCAGTTTTATATGGCGTGAAAATGCAAGAAAACAGCATACGCAGGCGCCGAAAAAGGTATTCTGCATAAATGTAGGCACATTGTGCACCGGGAATGCTGCAGCGGCTGAATCAATGCCAGTTATACGTATCGTAAGCAATATTCCTATTGTAAGACATAAAGATGACATAGCACCCACAAAGGCTTTTGATTTACCTGTTTGGGACGGAATCATAAACAGACCGTCCATAAACATGGCGCCGGATGCAACTGGCAGAAAAACACTTTTTATAACAGTTACAGCATTGGTGGAAGCAGAAAAAACAAAAGTGTCTACAGCCACCACAGCCATTGCAGCTGCAAAAACACCGATACCGCGGCACAGATATTCCGGCAGTTTTATTTTCTGACAGAGAATTACACCTATGCCCAATACAACACCGCAGCAGGCGCAGATAAGCATATCGTTTACCGGCAGCATATTCTTGGCAGCCCAGCACAATGCAAACAGAAAAAATATAATCAGTAATGTAAAATCATTATATCTGGTTTTATCCATAGTTTGCTCCAATATAAAGTAATACTTTAATATTAATAGCTGTGTAAAATTTTGTCAATTAACAAAAATATAGATTTTAACACCGGAATATGTTATATTAGTAAAAAAACTAAAGGATATTATTTTGAAACAGTTATATATTAACAAAAATGAAAAAAGCCTGTCTGATTTCATACTGAAAAATTATCCTATGATAAAAACAGGCAGTCTGAATAAATTCCATCGCACAAACAAAGTTAAGGTAAATGGCAGGAAAGTGCCACTGAACACACCGCTGAACAAAGGCGATGTGCTGAACCTGTATATTGATGATATTTACTTTGAGAAACTGACAGCAGACAATGCTTTTAAATTCAGCAATAAGAATATTGAAATAATTTATGAAGATGAAAACCTGCTGGCTGTAAACAAGCCTGCAGGCATAGCGGTAGTTGATGACAACTGGCAGAATTATGATACTCTTGTAAACAGGGTTAAAAATTATTATTGCAGTAATAATATTGAATGTTCCCCTGCCCTGTGCCATAGGCTGGATACAGGCACAAGCGGTATTGTACTGCTGGCAAAAAATAAAGATTTTCTGCAGTTTATGCTGGATATGTTCAAAGGAAAGAATCTTGAAAAAGAATACATATGTGTTGTGAAAGGCATTCCAAAACAAAAAACTGCGTTGCACAAAGCCTGGCTGACAAAAAATGCAAAACAGGGGTATGTAACTGTAACAGCCAACGCAAAAAACAGTATGTCAAAGCAGATTGAAACAAAAGTTTCACTTATAGAAAGCTATAACGACTATTCCCTGCTGAAAATCGGTCTGATTACAGGACGCACACATCAGATAAGGGCACATCTGGCCTATCTGGATATGCCTGTTTTAGGCGACAGCCGCTACGGCATCAACAATCTGAACAGACAGCTGAAGCTGAAATATCAGACACTTTGCAGCCATAGGATTACTTTCGGGAATATTTCTGACAAACGTTATTCCTATCTTTCCGGTATGGAACTGGTCTGTCCCGACCCTTGGTTTGTAGACAGCTTTTATAAAAGAGAATTTTAAAAGTGGTGTTTTTACCACTTTTTTTATTTGATAAAAAATTATTTTAATTGCAATTACACTAAATTGGTAGTATAATATTTGTTTGTGAGATAAAAATTTTTTCAATGAAAAATAGTAAGTAAAGGAGAATTATTGTGAGTATAAAAAGTATGTTTGTTGCCCGCGATATGACTGAAGGTTCCCCTTCAAAGCGTATTATGGAATTTGCAATTCCGATGCTTCTTGGCAATGTTGCGCAGCAGCTTTATAATACAGCTGACTCTGTTATTGTAGGCCACTATGTTGGTGACAATGCTCTTGCGGCTGTAGGTAGTGCAAGCCCTATTCTTAACCTGCTTCTTGCCCTGTTTGTTGGTATTTCAACAGGTGCCGGTATTGTAGTATCACAGAGCTTTGGTGCCAAAGACAGAAACCGCCTGACAATCAGCATCGGTACATGTCTGTCCCTGTCACTGATTGCCACAATCGTAATTATGATTGTAGGTCCGCTGATTACAATGCCAATGCTGGAACTGCTGGGCACACCGACTTCTATTATCAACTGGTGTGCTGACTACCTGAAAATCTATTTCTACGGTATTGTTGGTTTCTTTATGTATAACATGCTGTCCGGTATCCTGCGCGGTATGGGCGACAGTGCTTCCGCACTGGTTTACCTGCTTCTTGCCGCTGCACTGAATGTTATACTTGATATCGTATTTGTTGCAAACTTTGGTATGGGTGTACCTGGTGTTGCTTTGGCTACAATTATTTCCCAGGCTATTTCCGCTATTTTCTGCTATATGAAACTGGCAAAAATGAGCGATACATTCGACCTTGGTCTGCATACAATCAAGCTTAATCCGCTTATGGCAAAAAATATTATCAGAATCGGTGTTCCTTCCGGTATCACACAGGCTATCATGGCTATGGCCGGTATGGTTGTGCTGAATCTGACAAATGCTATGGGCGAAACAGTTATTGCATGTAACGTTATTATTATGCGTGTTGACGGTTTTGCTATGATGCCTAACTTTACATTTGGTCAGACAATGTCTGTTTACACAGGTCAGAATGTAGGTGCTGGTAAAATTGACCGCGTACATGCCGGTATGAAAGACGGTCTGAAAATTGCTGTTACATTCTCTACAGTTATTACAGTTATCCTGCTTATCTTTGGTAAAGTGCTGTTCGGCTTCTTTACAGATACACCGGAACTGATTGACCTGGCTGTAAGAATGATGAGACTGATGGCTGTTGGTTACATCGCTGTATCTGTAACACAGATTCTTGGTGGTGTAATGCGTGGCTGTGGCGACACAATGACTCCAATGTGGGTTTCTATGATTCAGACAATTATGCTGCGTGTGCCAATCGCTTATGGTCTGGCTGCCCTGACAAGAACTGCTGAATTCCCACACGGCCAGCCAATTGCCCTGTTTGGTTCCATGGTAATTTCATGGGTACTGGGTATGATTATGTCTGTAATCGCATTCCGTATGGGCAAATGGAAAAAGAAAATCGGCTATTAATCATTAGTAAAGCAAAATCCCTTTCCGAAATGGAAAGGGATTTTTTTAATGTATTATTTCACAATAATCTGTAGACAGTTCCACAAGGATTTCAAAATAATTTGCAGCGTATTCCCTGTCACCACCTGTCAATTTAATTGTGTTGTAGTCCATAATTTCAATTTCCGGGGAAATATAAAAACTCTTATATGTTTCAATAGCTTTGCCTGTATCAATTATTTTTGTAAGGTTACCGTTGTTATCCAGGACTGCCAGCCTGTAGTTTAATGATTCACAAGAAAGGCCGGTTTCAAAAAATACAGCCAGATATGAACCATCCTGTTTTCTGTGTACATCACACAGGTATATGCTCTGACCTTTTGAAACATCATTATAAGGCAGTCTTTCGGCCATACTGTACAGCCAGTTGCCTTTGTAATCAGTAATTATATAGTCTGTTGCTGTTCTTGCAAAGATTGTTCCGTCCGGGTTAAAACCTGCTTCGTAAGCTGTGCCATTGCAGATAAAAAAGCATTCACCTGTCTTATTGTTGCAGAGAACTGTTCTTGTAGGTGTGTACATTGACACATTATATTTCAGTGTATAATTTCCATCCGGAGATATGGCAGCTGTCTCATAGCCTTTCAGCATATCCTGTGTAATATTATAGAATATTACTGCTTTGTGTTTTTCTGTGTCTATATCAAGAGTCATACCGGTTTTACTGCATACAGCTGAAAATTTTGTGCCGTTGCCGTTGATTGTCAGTGCGTCATCTGACTGTGCAAATTCTGATGACATTCTGCGTCCATCAAAATAAAATGTATCTGTTACAGCATCATTTTCTTCACAAATCACATAACATTTATCGTGTATACCATAGATATCTGTAGTGGAATATACCGTTACATTTTTATTGTCGTAACTGTGGCTGAAAAGCGGATATGCCTTGTATATTTTATTCTCTTTCAGATCCGCTATAAACGCATCGCCGATTTCAAAACAAACAAAGTTATCAGAGCATTTTATCTTTCTCTGTCCATAGATAGAGAAGTTCTGATTATTTTCAACAGCACTGTCTGACAGGTTGTTTCTGTGCAGAAGCATATTTTTATATCCTGCTGTGAATTTGTTTTTCAGATTATTATCTTTGTCAAAAACAGCAAGACCTTCTTCTGCGGCAGATGAATATACTGCAACAAATCCGTCGCCATATACTGTGCTGCAAAGAAAAACACCGTCTTCCCCGTCCACTGCTGAATTTATGTTGATATCATCAGATATTTTCTCCAGTGTATCCGCATCATATATCATTATTCTGTCAAAGCTGGAAACAATCATCACATTACCGCTTATTGTGACGGACGGATAATATATCTGCAGGTTGGAAATATCGGTAATGTTATCTTTCTGACTGACAGGATATGAATAATTTAACGGGCAGGTCAAATCAAGTGATATTTCTGTTTTGTTATTTTTTATATCCAGTTCAATAATTATTTCATTGTCAGTTATTTTTGTTACAGACGGAGACAGAGTTATCCCTTTATTATCAAACAGATATAGTTCATCCGGATGTACAAAGGACTGCATATCTGCTTTTTCAGCCATTTTCACTATTGATTTAACAGCTTTTGAACCCAAAGATGATTCTATTGTATATAAAGGTGTATCTGCCTGCTGTGACTGTACTGCAGAGGATGATGACTGTTCAATCTGTGTACTGCTGCAAGCCGAAAGCAGACAGGCTGTAATCAGCATAAGTATTAAAATCTTTTTCATCCAATCACCCCAATCATATTATAACACATATATGTTATTTTTAAGTGACAAAAATGTAATAATAACCAAAAACAACTGAATAATTTATACAGTCATTTGTATTTTTACTGTTGTCTTTTATCCGTGTAATTGGTAAAATATATTTAGGTATGTACATATAGTTTGTACATTTGATCCGGTTTATAAAATTCGAAAGGATAATTATTATGGCAAAGAAATTTCACGAAAACTGGGACAACTGCAGTACTATTATCGTAGGTAAAGATGCTTCCAAAACTGGCCGCGTTCTGCTGGGCCACAACGAAGACGATATGAACTGCGTTGTTCAGATTCACAAAGTTCCAAGAATGGAACACAAAGAAGGCGAAGTGCTGACATTTGATGACGGTGATGCAGTAGTACCACAGGTTCCTGTAACATGGGGATATATGTGGAGTGAACTGCGCTGTCCGGGCGGCGAACCATTTGCAGACGGTTTTGTAAATGAATGGGGCGTTGCAGTTGTAACTGACAGCTGTGTTTCCACAAAAGAATCCAACCAGCCATACACAGGCGGTCTGGGCTATGGTATGAGAAGACTGATTGCTGAAAGATGTAAAACAGCAAGAGAAGGTGTTGAAGTTGTTGCACAGCTGATGAAAGATTTCGGCTATCGTTCAACACGTTCCTACCATATCGTTGACAAAGACGAAGGCTGGGTAGTACAGCTGACAGTTGGTAACAACTTTGTAGCAAGAAGAGTTGGCGACGACGAAATCTACTACATTCCAAACTGGCTGACAATCCACGAAGTTGACTTCTCCGACACAGAACACAAAAACTTCTACTGGTCTGAAGATGTAGTTGGTTATGCTATCCGCAATGGCTGGTACACACCTGCTGTTGAAGGCGACTACTCCGACTTTGACTACACAGCTGCATATCAGGGCGAAAACAGTGATGTAAAATCCAACTGGGACCGTTCCGACATCGCTTGGAGCAAAATCACAGGTGGCGACCCAATGCCACACCGTACATTCTCTATCAAAGCACCTAAACTGTTTGATAAAGAAGACCTGAAAGACATTCTGCGTTCACACTGCCCAGAACATCCAGAACTGCTGGAAAAAGACCCAACTGCTACACCACATCAGTACTATGGTGTATGCCGTGATACAACAATCGAAAGCCTTGTTGTTGAATTCCAGGATGATGCTGACCTGACAACTGTTTGGAGAACAACTCTGCGTCCATGTAACAGCCCATATCAGCCATGGTTCCCAGCTATTACAGCTGCACCAAAAGGCTGGTTCTGGCAGGATATTCCATCAACACAGTTCACACATCTGAAACCTGTTGATGATGACTTTAAATATCACAGTGACAGAGCTTACTGGGCATTCCATATGCTGAATATGACAAGAGAACTTAACTGGCAGTTCGGCGAAGAAATGGTAAAAGAAGAAATTGAAGCTATGGAAAAAGAATGGGATGTTATTGTTCCTGCAGTAAGAGAAACATATGCCAAACTGAAAGAAACAAATCCAGAAGCTGCAAAAACATTCCTGACAGACTTTGTTCACGCACAGGCTGCTAAAACTTGGGACTGGGCAGAACAGATGACTCTGAAGCTTGTTGACAAAAAAGACAAAGAAAGCAAAGTTGCATGGAGAAAAACTCTGTAATATAAGCTGATTAATCCGGCAGGTATTCCCTGCCGGATTTTTATTTTTATAAGTATA
>JAFULT010000015.1 GCA_017483145.1 Oscillospiraceae bacterium
AAAAAACAATTCTGTCACTGCCTCTGTAATCGTTTTTAAAACTTAAATCTGCCTCATACCAAACTCTTCCATCGTCAGAAGGCAGATGCCCATTTTTGTTTTTATAATTATCTTTTATCATCCTACCTGGAGCGACTTCTTTTAGATTCCCTTTCTTTTATTTCCACACTAATTTTTTAGCATCTTGTCTGGTAATATAATAATCTGGCAAATCACCTGTGTTTTTCAGCCACCAATCTGCACCATCTTTGTCCCATAAAAACCCACAACTATTTTAGCAAACTAATAGTTATTTGTAAAATAAATCATACAAGGTTCGGATACAGAAACAGTGACTGCACTGGATTTAAATAAAATATATTATCATCCTGTTCCTGCCAGCTTCACATTTTTTAAGAATTTTTAAAGAAGAATTATATAAAAAAGCCCCGACATCAGTCGGGGCCTGTGTTTTTATTCTTTTGCTTCTTTTGACCGTTTGTGTTTCAGTTCTTCTTTTTCTTTGCCTGCTTCCCAATGAATCAGCAGTGTCAGTGCCACACGCAGAATTACGATACTGCCGATAAGCAGCACTTCTGACAGATCGTGAAACAGAACAGTTCTCAATATTTCGCCGCACAGCAAAAAGCTGAGCGCAGTGGAAAGACCTTCTGACAGGTGCAGACGTGTTCTTTCATCTTTTCTTATCCATTCAATAAATGCTTTTATACCTGTGTTTACAATAACCAGCAGACCCAGAAATTCAATAATTACAATAGATAAATCAATGCATACCCGCAGAATGCTGTGCAGGGATTCTGTCAAAGGTATGGATACAGATGCAAGTGTTGCAGGTGTAAAAAAGTTCATGTTCTTCCTCTTTCGTATATTGATACATAATAATTTTATACTTTTTGCTTCATTTTGTAAATAGAAACAGAACAAATCCAAATTTTTGTATAAATGGATTTTGAATATCCGGCATAATTCCAGCCAGAATATCAAAAAGGAGGTTATGAATTATGCAGGCTTTTATTGATAAAACTGGTTGCATAAGCTGTGGGCTGTGTGTTTCTATCTGTCCGGTAGTTTTTGCAATGGATGACGATGGCAAAGCTGTTGCAATCGTAAATGAAGTGCCACAGGGCAGTATAGACGAAGCCAAAGAGGCAAAGGACGCCTGCCCGGCATCTGTGGTTATACTGGAATATTAAAAATAAGGCGGACAGCTTCAGCTGTCCACTTTTTGTATGAAAACAAATGTGTAAACTTCTTTTAAACGGAAAACCTTCACAGGTTCGAATCCTGACCAAATAAAAAAAGCACCGATTACTCGGTGCTTCTGGCTGGGGTACTAGGATTCGCCGTCTGCTGCGGCACTTTGTGCCTTGCATACTGACTGGCTTTCGCTGTCGCTCAAGCTCTTTTTCCTAAAAACAGTCCACCAGACTGTTTTTTTAACGGAAAAACCTTCACAGGTTCGAATCCTGGCAAAATAAAAAAAGCACCGATTACTCGGTGCTTCTGGCTGGGGTACTAGGATTCGAACCTAGGGAATGTTGGAGTCAGAGTCCAATGCCTTACCGCTTGGCGATACCCCATCGCTTAGTGCTTAATTATAATACCACAGCTTTCTTGTGTTGTCAACAACTTTTTTTGAAAAATTTAAAAATTTATATTATTATTTAAACACAGCGTCCCATTCTTTTTCTTTAAAGCCAACAAGGACAAAATCATCTCCCACTGCAATTGGTCTTTTCACCAGCATACCGTCAGTTGCCAGCAACTGCAGCTTTTCTTCAACAGACATCAGTGGCAGCTTTTCTTTCAGCTGCATTTCTTTGTACAGACCGCCGCTGGTGTTGAAAAATCTTTTTATATCCAGACCGCTTTTTTCATACCATTTTTTCAGTTCATCATAGGATGGATTTTCTGTCCTGATATCGCGGTAACTGTATTCTGCCCCCAGCTTTTCCAGATAAGCTCTGGCTTTCCGGCAGGTGGAACATTTAGAATAACATACAAACAGCATTTTGTTTTCCTCCGTTTTAAACTGGTTACATAATATCATACATACATAATAATGGTCAACAGTCACATATTGCAATACAACTGAATAAACTGCTGTACAGATAGGATTATAATTAATCATTCCGGCGGAATGGCTGCTGCCACTTTAAAAGCTCTGTGTCAAAAACAGGGCTTTTATGCTGATTTGGCTATTGAGAAAATTTATCTGTACTTGTATAATAATTATATATTTATTTATACGGAGATATTGTTATGAAAAAAATTCTTGTTATAGGTTCAATGGTTGTGGATATGATTATCAATGTGGACCACCTGCCAACCACAAAGGCAGATATCCACATCAGCAGTCAGACTGCATCCATGGGTGGCTGTGCATACAATGTTTCAGATACTATCAGAAACTATGGCACACCAAATATTCTTTTTTCACCTGTGGGCAGCGGTATTTATGGTGACTTTGTGCGTTCCGGCCTGCGCAAAAAAGGCCTTATCAGCCCAATTCCTCCTGTAGATATGGATAATGGCTGCTGCTATTGCTTTGTTGAAGAAAGCGGTGAAAGAACTTTTGTATCCTATCACGGCGCTGAATATCTTATCCAGTCAGAATGGCTGGAAGAAATTGATGTGGAAGAAGTACACAGTGTGTATATCTGCGGACTGGAAATTGAAGAAACAACCGGTGAAAACATTGTTAAATGGCTGGAAAAACATCCGCATCTGCCGGTTTTCTTTGCACCTGGTCCGCGCATTATGAGAATTGATGACGCATTGCTTCAGCGTATTTACGGACTGAACCCGATAATGCATCTCAATGATGACGAAATAAAAGAATATTTTGCATCTGATGATGTAAAGACGTCTATGGAAAAAATGTATGACATGACAGGCAATACTGTAATTGTTACCCTTGGCGGTGATGGCGCAGTATGGTTTGACGGCACAGGTCATTTCCACGCAGATGCTGTGAAAGTGGACAATGTTGCTGATACAATCGGTGCAGGGGACAGCCATATCGGCGCAGTTATGGCAGAACTTTACAACGGCAGTACAATGCAGCAGGCTATTGAAAATGCCAATAAAGTTGCCGCAGCAGTTGTGCAGGTGAAAGGCGCCCTTCTTACACAGGAAGAATTTGATGCTGTGATGGCATAATATGAGAATAACAGACAGAACTTTTTTCACACAGGATGGTTATACGCTGGCACAGCAACTGATTGGTACATATATATGCCGCAGTATTGACGGTGTTGTCCACCGCCGGCAGATCACCGAAATAGAGTGTTATCTTGGCACAGAAGACACAGCCTGTCACGCCCATAAAGGCAGAACAAAACGCACTGAAATAATGTGGCGGCAGGGTGGGGTGTGCTATGTTTATCTGTGCTATGGCATACACAATCTGCTGAATTTTATTTCCGGCGAAGCAGATAATCCCCAAGGGGTGCTTATCCGCGGAGTAAAAGGATATGACGGGCCGGGCAAGCTGACAAAGGCACTGCAGATTGACCGCAGTTTCAATGGCGAAGATTTGACAACAAGCGGCAGGATATGGCTGGAAACAGGGGAGAAACTGCCTTTTACAGCCACTCCGAGAATAGGCATAAATTATGCCGATGAAAAAGACCGCAATGCCCTGTGGCGTTTTGTGGCAGAATAGAAATATCAAAGCAGCTATGGCTACCATAGCTGTTTTTTCTTGACAGAAAACTGATATGGCTGTATATTTTAATTAAGCAAAAACTTAATTAAAGGTGACGTTATGGATATAACATTGGTGCTGAAATGTCTTGCAGATGAAAACAGGCTGAAAATAATCCACCTGCTGGCAGAAAGAAAATACTGTGTACGCGCACTGGCAAAACAGCTGGAAATATCGGAATCAGCTGTGTCCCAGCATATAAAAATACTGAAAAATGCCGGCCTTCTGGAAATCGGGGACAAAAACGGATACAACATTCATTATGCAGTCAACAGGGACTGTCTTATAATGCTGTCTGAAAATATAATGAAAATAGCTGATTCTGTACAGACTGACAGAAAATGCGGCGGAAACTGTAAAGGAGAAAGACTATGAAAAAAGGAATATTATATGATTTGTTTATGACCTTTGCCAAAATAGGTATGTTTACCTTTGGCGGCGGTTATGCAATGATTGCGCTGATAGAAAATGAATGTGTGGAGAAAAAAGGCTGGATCACCACAGACGACCTGTCTACTGTCACAGCTATTGCAGAGTCCACACCGGGGCCTATCGCCATCAACTGTGCCACATTTACAGGCTATATGCAGGCAGGCTTTGCAGGTGCAGTCAGTGCAACACTGGGCATGATTACACCTTCTTTTCTGATTATATATCTGATATCAATATTTTTTGACAATTTCCTTGAAATCACAGTTATAGCTTCTGCCTTCAAGGGTATTAAAATTGCTGTAGGTATCCTTATTTTCCAGGCGGCAGTTAATATGATAAAAAAGATGAAAAAGAAACTGCGTCCAAGACTGTTTATGGTTACAGCCTTTACAGTTATGATGCTGATAAATATTTTTGCGGTAAAATTCTCCACTATATGGCTGCTGGTTATTGCTGCAGTTACAAATGTTGTTATTTATCAGATAACAGCTATGAAAAATAAAAAGGAGGCAAAATAAATGATTTATCTTGATTTGTTTATGGGGTTCTTCAAAGTTGGCTGTTTTGCCTTTGGCGGCGCATACGGAGCCATTCCCCTTATACAGGAAGTAGTAATGTCCTACGGCTGGATAAATGATGAAATGTTTGCATATTTTGTGGCGGTAAGTGAAAGTACACCGGGTCCTATTATGGTCAACCTTGCCACATATATCGGTTCGCAGCAGGCGGGATTTGTTGGTGCTGTTCTTGCCACACTGGGGGTTGTACTGCCTTCCTTTGTGATAATTCTTGTGCTTACTGCACTGCTGAAAACCTTTCTTAAAAATCCGTATGTGCAGGCCGTTATACACGGTATCAAACCCTGCATCATTGGCATAGTTCTGGCTACAGGCGTATATATGATTTACAAAAACTGTTTTCTCAGAACAGGTGCCTTCGCCCCGGACTATATAACAATAGCTTTGACAGTGGCCCTGTTTGTGGTATCATATGCCTATAGGAAAATAAAAAAGAAACCGCTTTCACCTATAATGCTGATAATAGTTTCAGCTGTTATGGGTGTTGCAGTATACGGTGTATAGGAGTTTATTATGGATAAAAAATTTTATGGCGGCTATACAGAAGACTGGTACAATGATGTAATCAAAGGCCGTGACCTTATTTATCAGTACAACAATACCCACCCGTCAGAATTGCGTAAAAGATACGAAATTCTTAAAGAGTTCCTTGGCCGGTGTCACGAAGATACACTTATAGAACCGCCGTTTCACTGTGATGAAGGAGACAACGTGTTCCTCGGCAGGCACTTTTACGCCAATTACAATCTGACAATCCTTGACCATGACAAGGTAATTGTGGGGGACAATGTGCTTTTAGGCCCCAATGTGGTGCTGACAACAGC
>JAFULT010000110.1 GCA_017483145.1 Oscillospiraceae bacterium
AGCATTACAGCCAGGTCCACATCAGCAATAGCCTTTGTGCTGGTTTTTACCATTCTTTCGCCCAGTTTTGTTTTAGGTGTATGTATACCGGGTGTATCCATAAAAACAAACTGTGTCACGCCTTTTGTAAGAATACCCGTAATGCTTGTACGGGTTGTCTGTGGTTTCTGTGTAACTATTGCGATTTTTTCACCCAGAACAAGGTTCATAAGTGAAGATTTGCCTACAGTTGGTTTGCCTACAAGGGCAATAAAAATTGATTTGGAATTTTCCATTTATTTATCCTTTTTTCTGTAATTGTCCATAGTGATAAAAAAGTATGAGAGAATTATATATGCGGCAAGGCCTGCGATATGTGTGATATTGCCAAAATAAAATTCTTTCAGCTCTCTTATACCAAGATTGTCTGTAAACATTATTGCAGCTATCACAACAGCGCCTATTGTCATAATCAACACAGCTCCTGCTGCTGTATCCTTTGCATCCCCTGCAGGCATCCAGTGCTCTGCATCTGGTTTGTGCACTGCTCTTTCAACTGCTGTATTCATCAGTTCAAAGGCCGGTATAAGAAATGTTACAAGCACAAGCAGCACTGTTTCTGCAGTATCAAAATTATAAAACTGCATATGAAACCATACAAACAGCATTGCAACCATATCTATGCGCAGATTTCGCTCTTCTGCTATCCCCAGTTTTATGCCTTTAAGGGCATAACCCATACTTTTAAAAAATCTTTTAATCATAATTATTCTTTATCAGGTGAAATACCGATTCTTGGCAGACCCATTTTTTCAAGAACCTGTTCTTCTTTCATACGCATAATTCTCTCTTCTTCACCACCGTTTTCGTGGTCATAGCCAAGGAGATGATGCATTGAATGAACTGTAAGGAAAGCAACTTCCCTTTCTGTGGAATGTCCGAATTCTTCTGCCTGCCGCAGGGCCTTTTCAAGAGATATTACAATATCCCCCAGCATAATTGCACCTGTTTCAGGGTTTTCATCATATACGCCATTGTCACCCAGAGGGAACGAAAGCACATCAGTTTCTACAGGTTTGTTTCTGAACTGTCCGTTGAGAAGTGCGATTTCTTCATTACTTACAAGTGTAACTGAAACTTCACAGTCAAACAGCATATTTTCGTTTACCAGAACTGAATTGATGCTTTTTCTGATAAGACGGCGCATTGCCGGTGTAAAATCGATTTTGTTCTGTTCGTTTGTAATCCATACTTTATTTGGCATAATATCTCTTACCTGTCTTTCTGTCGTTGAAGTTTGGTTTTTCAAAACGAGGTTTCTCGTTGTTGGCTTTTTCGTATGCTTTTACAATATCCTGTACCAGCTTGTGACGCACAACATCCTTTTCGCTGAGACGGACAATTGCAATATCATCAATACCTTTCAGAATCTGCATTGCATCCTTGAGACCGGATTTCTTTTCCCGTGGCAGGTCAATCTGTGTGATATCACCTGTAACCACTACTTTTGAACCCATACCCATACGTGTAAGAAACATTTTCATCTGTTCTTTTGTAGTGTTCTGTGCTTCATCAAGGATTATAAAGCTGTCATCAAGTGTACGGCCACGCATATATGCAAGAGGTGCAACCTCTATAACGCCTTTTTCAACAAGCTTCCGGAATGTTTCCGGGCCCATCATATCAAAAAGGCCGTCATAAAGCGGGCGCAGATATGGGTCAACCTTACTCTGCAGGTCACCGGGCAGAAACCCCAGTCTTTCCCCTGCTTCAACTGCAGGACGTGTAAGAATGATTCTTGATACAGTACCTGCCTTGAATGCTTTTACCGCCATTGCAACAGCAAGATATGTTTTACCTGTACCTGCCGGACCCACACCAAATGTAATGGAGTTTTTCTCAATTGCTTTCAGATATTCCTTCTGCCCAAGGGTTTTAGCCCTGATTGGTTTGCCTTTTGATGTAAGCAATACAAGTTCACCGGTCAGTTCCCTTGCCTTGCTGCCGTTATTTTCATTGGCCAATGAAATACAATAGCGCACAGCCTGTTCATCCAGTTCTGTACCGCGTTTATATAACTCCTCCATAGCTGTAAGGGCACTGATTGTGTTATTTACACTGCTGTCATCCCCGGTAACTTTAAATGTTGTGCCGCGGCAGATAATAGCACTGTTCAGTGTCTTTTCCATGTGGTTGATGTTGTTGTTGAACGGACCGCATATAGCCAGAGCTATATCATTGTCCAGAACTTCAAAAAGTTTTTCAGCCAAAATGTCACCTCATAAATATTTAATAATTAAGTATAACATATAAATAAAAATAAGTAAATATTATGCTATTCTGTAATGTCCGGTGACAATACAGTTCAGCTGCAGACCTTCGTCATCAATTATAAAGTCATAACTGCGGTTAATTTCTTCTTTCAGCAGGTCATCATTTTCAATCAAGTGCTGCAACTGTAAGCCTGCTATGCTTCTTGCTGTAAGAGTATCATTTTCAATCAATATATCTGTCAGCTGGTAATGGTTTATCTCTCTGACCGTCAATGGTAAATGAAACCCCATAAAAGTAAAATAATCAATCCTGGTTTTATCGACACTGGATGGCCATTGGGCAATATCAGCTTTATCTACACAAAAACTATTACCTGCAAATTCAATATAGACAGTTTTATCTGATCTGCCTGTAAGTACCTGTGTGTATTTTCTGAAAGGTATATAAACAGAATATTTTTTGTCACACAGAGCTTCTATATAAGCTCTTGTCCTGCTGGTGTATGTGTTTTCAAATATATCTGAAGTTATATGGGAAACCAACAGATCCCCCTGTGACACACTTTGTCCAAGTTCGACCTGTGAGTACCCGGAATAAACACGCAAATCCGTGATTATTCCAGTCATAGATGAGTAGATGTCCTGGTCTGTCAGATCGGATATATAGTCCGCTTTCCGGTTTTTGGGGTAAGCTTCGCAATCAAGTATGCCTTTATAAAAATTAAGTGATATATAGCTTATATCTGTGCCGGATAAAAGTATATCCTCCCTTGCCTGCTGCAGTTTTTCAGCAGAATAAAAAGAGCCGGGTGAAATATTTTGCCGGTATAGCAGTGCAGCTATTTCGGCTTCCATAGTGCTGTCTGCAGCATTTATTCTTATATCCCATATAATGTTTGAAAAAATATATGTCAACAACATAAAAATCAGAGCACCTGCCAGAAGTCCTTTGCGGTTTCTGAACTTTCGTAACCTGAAATATATGCCCTTCTTACCGATTATTCTGATTTTACACTGAAATCTGCCTGCAGCAGATGCAATTTTTCTGTAATTTTCGGCATAGCATACTGCTTCAAACCCAAACTGTGTACTTTTAATATCAAACAACTGATAGTTTTCTTCGATAATATAATTCAGAAAATCTGTATACAGACCTGCAGTTATACTGAAACGGACCTTTGCAAACATTTTTATACCTCTGTAAATTCTATTTTTGTTATTTTTCCGTCTATCTGCAGCTGTGTTCTGCTGAAAGATTTAATACACAATTTTTCCCCATATATATAAACCTGTTTCATTCCTGTATTCAATATTATAGACTTGCTGTTATATTCAATAAGTTTTCTGAAACTTTCAATTATAAGATTTCCGTTTATATCTATACTGAGAAATGTTGGAACTGCCGATAAACTTGCATCTGTAACAGACCTGAACACCTGCATAATACCATCTTTTTTGTTATTCGGTTTCATATCTCACCTAAAAAAACATTTTATTTCATATATATTTATCAGCGAGGTGTATGTATGTTAGTTAAAAAATATATCAGCCCATTTTTATGTATAATTTTGCTGTCAATACTGACTGTAAACGCACAACAGGTAATGTATTTTGTAAAAGAAGGCCTTATTATGTGCTATGAGAGAGTGATTCCTTCTCTTTATATTTTTATGGTTCTGTCAAACTATATTGCCGACAGCAATATGATTTATTTTTTTTCGTTGCCTTTCAGATGGTTTTCAGAACTTATAAAAATCAAAGACAAACAATTCAGCGCATATCTTTTTCTTTCTTTGCTGGGCGGTTTTGCTGTAGGTGCCAACTTCATGAAAAAACTGGAGGAATCAGGATATGATAAAAATGCATTGAAAATTGCAGCGACAGCTATGACAGGCAATTCTTTTTCTTTTATTGTACTGGCTGTAGGAACTGGTTATCTTGGCAATACAAATATTGGTCTGATGCTGTTTATCTCCCTTATGATGGCAAATCTTATAACTGCGTTTTTAATGTCCTTTATATACGAATATAACATTGTTGTACTGCCGGATAAAGCCACAAAACAGACTGCTTCACTTGTAAAAAGCATCAATTCTGCAGTGAACAGCATCATATCAATCTGCGGTTTTGTAATATTATTCCATTGCCTATGTGAAGTAATTTCACTTTACATAAATAATAAATCTCTATATGTTTTATTCAACATTATTATGGAAGTAACCAGCGGTTGTGCCAAAATTATTGAAATATACGGCAAAAATCCATATATTTTATGCTTTTGTCTCAGTATTATGCCTGTAAGCACTCTATGTCAAGTGTATCACTTTACACTTAATAAAAGTATTATAAAAACTTTACTGATTTCAAGGGTTGTACATACACCGGTCAGTCTGCTGATTTTATCGCTGCTTACTAATATTTTTCCTGTCGCAGCTGCAGTATCCGGCAGCAATACGATAGCAATAAAAACATATCAGCAATCAGCAGAACTGTCCTCTGTGCTTTTTCTTATTACCGTAATATTTTTATATATCTCTGATGAAAACAGGTTATTTACTAAAAACAGATAATAGGCTATAATATACACTGAGGTGAGTAAAAATGGGCTTATTCAACAAACACAAAAAATTATTCGGAAACAAAATTTCACCAGCGTGTGAATATTGCCGGCACGGCACAAAATCCAGTGACAATGCTATGGTGCTATGCAGCAAAAAAGGTGTTGTCTCCCCTTTTTATTCATGCAATAAATTCGTGTATATGCCTACAAAACGAATCCCGAAAAGGCGCCCTAATCTGCCAGACTATAGCGCAGATGACTTTAAATTATAAATCACTGTAAAGCTGCAACCTGATGTTGCAGCTTTTTGTGTTTTGGTTGTGTTTGTGTTTTTATAACATTTTTACACGAAACAAAAATATTTACATATATCCACTTTATATTATTAAACAAAACCGACAAGATAATATGTTTATTTTTCTTTTAAGTTATATAAAATTATAGATTCCAGTTAAAAAACACTTTATTTTCAAATTATTTTAAAAATAATATGGATTTTTGTTGATTTTTATTTATAAATACATTATTATATAATATAGTGAAAAATGGAGGTGTAAAATGACAAATCCTTACAAACAATCATATAAACAAGATTTAATAGACAACGTAAGCCTCGCCATATTCAACTGCGGATTACAGAGCTGTACTCCAGGACATTCCTGGGGCCCAGGTGTAAGGGATCATTATCTGATTCACTTTGTATTATCCGGTAAGGGTCAGTATGTATGCAACGGCAAAACATACAATATCAAGGCCGGCGATATGTTTCTTATAAAACCATCACAGGTTGTACATTATATAGCTGACGAAAATGATCCATGGGAATATTATTGGGTGGGCTTTAATGGCACATATGCACAGAAAGCTGTTTCAACACTGCCATTCAAAGACAGTATCCCTGTATATACACCAAAGGATTATGAATCCTGTAAAGAATATCTTTATCAGATTTATGCCAACAGCGGCAGTTCCATGAGCAATACTACCGCTATGATTGGCTATCTGTATCTGTTCCTGGCTAAACTTATTGAAGAAAACAACCTTATCTCTCCTATGCCATCAGTAACACAGTCCAGTTATGTTATTGAAGCAATCAAGTTTATCCAGTTTAACTATTCCACAGATATCAGTGTGGATGATATAGCAAATGCTGTTGGCATCAGCCGCAGTCATCTGTACAGGGTGTTTGTTTCCAATCTGGGCCAGTCTCCTATTGATTATCTGACAGAATACAGAATCAATGAAGCTTGCAACCTTATTAAAAATACAAATCTTTCTATCTCACAGATTGCTGTTTCCGTGGGTTTCTTTGACCAGTTCTATTTTTCAAGAGTATTCAAGAAAATCAAGAAAATTCCACCAAGCAAATATATGCAGAGTATAGAAAACCAAGGAGAAGTATGAAATTAACGGCAAAAATTCTATTATTTATTTTCATATGCTTTGGACTTTGCGGATGTTCACAGGAAGAAGTAATTGAATACAATCTGAACATCATTTCCCCATCTTTTGAAAATGTGTATATACATTACAAATCAGATGAATCAGAAACTGACAAATATGTTCTTCAGCCTGCTGCTGATTATGCAGAGCTTCTGACTGAAGAAACATTACCACGGATTAAAAGTGTGACAGTATGTGACGAAAGCATTTCCACAGAAACTGCACAGAACATTGTAAACATATGTCAATCAGAAAATATTCCAGTTTTCTTTCTTATGAATGATATTGACCGGGAAATAATCGGCAGTTATGACAAAGCTTTCTGCATCAGTGCAGATTACACATATATCGGCGAAATGTTTGCCACAAAAATAAATGAAATGTGGGAAAATGAAATAATTGACAAAAACGGCGACCATATTTTCACTTTTTCCGTTGTGCAGCCGGAAACTATGAACAACATCCAGCAGAGCTTTTACAGCAGTGTTATTGCAAATATTGAACTTTTAGGCATTCCATTGGAACAGCTGGAAGAAATTTACCTTTCAAAAGGCGATGTACTGGGCTACTGCGAAGACAATAAAAAGAAAAATGAAAGCTTTTTTATACTTGAAAGCGATTATATGAGCGTATTCCCGGATGTTTATGCTCCATATGGTGAAGGTGTGGAAATACTTGGCATTGCTTTTGGTATTGAAAACAGTTATGCACAGCTGCCATATATGAAACTTTGCTTTATAGACTATTCCCTTTACTTTAATGCAAGGGATGCTGTACTGAGCAACATTGAAAATAAAGTTTATCCGTTTAAAAATCTGGATTACAGCATTATTGATAAATATATGTATATCCAGCCGGTTATTTAAAGGACAAATATGTTAAAGAAAAACGATATTATTACAACTGAAATTATAGATTATTCCAGCGACGGCAATGGTGTGGCAAGATACGAAAATATGGTTATTTTCGTGCCATTCACCGCCGTCGGTGATTTGTGTGAAATCAAAATACTGAAAGTGCTGTCTGGATACAGCTTTGGAAGATGCGAAAAGGTTATAACTCCGTCAACAGACAGAATTGAACCTGCCTGCCCCATCAGCAGAACCTGCGGCGGTTGTGATTTTCAGCATATCAGCTATGAAGCAGAAAAAAGAGCAAAACACAATTTTGTAAAATCTGCTTTTGAAAGAATTGCAAAGCTGGACTGTGAAGTAAGGCCGACTATGTCCTGCGATGAACACTCAAGGTACAGAAACAAAGCACAGTTCCCTGTTTCTGCAGACGAAAACGGTAATGCGGTAACAGGTTTTTATGCCGCCAGAAGCCACAGGGTTATCACCTGTGATGACTGTCTGCTGCAGCCTGTTGAACTCAACGAGATTGCACAGTATACTGTAAAACTTCTCAATCAGCTGAAAATCAAAGGTTACAATGAAGAAAAACGCAGCGGTGTTGTTCGTCATATTTACCTGCGCAAAGCCTGGGTTACAGGTGAAATTATGCTGTGCCTTGTATGTACTACAGCTAATTTCAAAAACAAAGACAAACTTTGTTCACTGCTGAAAGAAAAGTTTGATACCATTTCCACAATTGTGATAAATGTAAATGATAAAAACACAAATGTTATACTTGGCGAAAAGAACTATACAGTTTTCGGTAACGGTAAAATAACAGATATTCTGTGTGGTGTAGAAATTGAAATCAGCCCTCACTCCTTCTACCAGGTTAACCACGATGGCGCACAGCAGCTGTATTCAATTGCAAAAGAATCCCTGCAATTGAACAGTGATGATATTCTGCTGGATATGTACTGCGGTGCAGGGTCCATCGGTTTATCAATGGCAGATAAAATAAAACAGCTTGTTGGGGTAGAAATAGTACCACAGGCTGTGGAAAATGCAAGAATCAATGCAAAGAAAATGGGCTTTGACAACGCAAGATTTATCTGCGCAGATGCAAAGGAAGCTGCTAAAATGCTGCTGGAAGAAAATTTCCTGCCAACAGCGGTTGTAGTGGACCCACCAAGAAAAGGCTGTGATGAAGATACCCTGAATGCTATTGTATCAATGGGTGTTTCAAAAATTTCAATGATCAGTTGTAACCACGCCACAGCAGCCCGTGACTGCAAATATCTGGCAGAGCACGGTTATAAAGTGGAATTTGTACAACCATTTGATATGTTTCCAAGGACAAAACATGTGGAATGTGTGATTCTGCTGACTAAATAGTATAAAAACATATTTCAATGAGGTATAAATATGGCACTTATATTCCCTTCAGATAACGAGCTTTTTGAAGATCTGAATATTGTCGGTAACAAAAACATTGATATTACAACCCATATTAAAAACTATGCATTTGGTATAGTTTACAGAGCAAAACTGGGTGAAATGTTTGACATTGAAAATAAAAATATGGTCAATTCAGAAAATGAAATCGAAGCTTTGGAAAGTATTGAACAAGGTAACCATCAGGAT
>JAFULT010000111.1 GCA_017483145.1 Oscillospiraceae bacterium
CTGAAAATGATAGATAAAAAGCTTCTCAGCCTGTTGGGTGAGAATAAAAAATACATTTTTTACACAGTGGCACTGATGGTGACAGGCCTGTTTGCCAACATCACTGTCACTGCCTGTATCTGCCGCTGTATACAGCTGGCGGCGGAATACAGCAGATATAATAATGCCGGCGTGTTTGTAACGCCTGTAATTATTGCAGCAATTGGTATTGTTGTGAGATATATCACATCCCGTGCTGCCGGCGATATGAAAGATATTCTGGGCAGAAAGGCAAAAAAAGACCTGCGCCAGAAAGTGTACGACAAAATTGTCAAACTGGGTGTGCGCTCCACTGACGGTATGAGCATGGCAGGTCTTACACAGGTATCAATGGAAGGCGTGGAACAGCTGGATTTGTACTATTCTTCATATATTCCACAGTTTTTCTATGCAATGATTGCGCCTGTTGTATTATTCTGCATCACAGTGTGGATAGACCGGCCTGTTGCGTTGGTACTGCTGGCCTGTGTGCCTCTGATTCCGGTGTCAATTGTTGCTGTATCAAAATATGCAAAGAAGATTTTTGCCAAATACTGGGGCAAATACACATCTATGGGGGACAGCTTCCTTGACAGCGTACAGGGACTGAAAGAACTGAAGATTTTCAGGGCAGATGATGCACAGCATATCAGAATGAATCAGTCCAGCGAAGAATTCCGCGTGATTACAATGAAAGTACTTGTAATGCAGCTGGCCAGCACCACAATTATGGACCTTGTAGCCTATGGAGGTGCCGGCATCGGTATAGCTGTCGCTGTTTCAGGTATTTTAAACAGGGGGCTTTCTCCTTTCAGCGCGCTGTTTCTTATACTTGTTGCGGTGGATTTCTTCCTGCCGTTGCGTGCCTTTGGCTCTGCGTTCCATGTGGCTATGAACGGTGCCAGTGCAGGCAACAAAATAATATCCCTGCTGGACCAGGCTGAACCTGTGTGGGGCACAGAAGATGTTACTGACACACAGCTGGAACTGGAAGATGTGTCATTTTCCTATGACGGCAAACGTCAGGTGCTGAAAAATGTTTCAATGACATTCCCGAAAACAGGTATGACAGCCATTGTGGGTGAATCCGGTTGCGGCAAATCAACAGTGGTAAATCTGCTTACAGGGGCACTGCGCCCAATGGAAGGCAGAGTTACAGCAGGCAGCAAGCCTGTGGAAACACTGTCCAGGGAAAACTATTACTCCCATCTGGCTGTTGTAAGCTACAACACATATATTTTCAATGAAACAATCCGTCAGAACTTTATGCTGGGCAATATAAATGCAACTGACGATGAAATATATTCTGCCCTGGAAAAAGTGAACCTGGCAGATTTTATCCGTGAAAACGGAGGACTGGACAAAACAATCACAGAAGATGCCGCCAATATATCCGGTGGTCAGAAACAGCGTCTGGCTCTGGCTGTAAATCTGGTTGCTGACAAGGATATTTATGTATTTGATGAAGCAACCAGCAACATTGATATTGAAAGTGAAGCCATTATTATGGCAAATATGAAACAGCTGTCACAGAACAAGGCTGTAATTGTTATATCACACCGCCTTGCCAATGTGGTGGCAGCCGACAGAATTTATTATATGGAAGCCGGCTGTGTAAAAGAATCCGGCACACATACAGAACTTATGGATATCCGGGGCGGATATGCAAAATTGTATCTGACACAGAAATCACTGGAAGAAGGCTATGCGGAGGAAACAAAATATGAATAAAAGTACTTATCTCCGCAGAAGCGGACTGAAAATAATGGCCAGTCTTATACTGCTGCTGGGCAGTCTGGCATATATTATGCTGCTGGCTGTAATCAATGGCTCTGTCGGCTTTATCTGTGCCATGGGGGTTACCCTGATGGGGGCTGTGGCAGTTGCCAAAGCCATGGGGGAAACCATTGCACTGTCCTATGGTGCTATTGCCGCCATGGCTGTGGGCTGTGGCGTTCTCCGCGGCATACTGCGCTATTTTGAACAGTACAGCAACCACTATATTGCATTCCGACTGCTGGCTGTTCTCCGTGACAAAATATTCGGTGCATTGAGAGAACTGTGCCCTGCAAAGCTGGAAAGCAAACAGAAGGGCGCCATCATTGCAATGATTACATCAGACATAGAAACACTGGAAGTTTTCTATGCACACACAATTTCTCCGATATGTATAGCGGTTATTGTATCACTGTCAGTTGTACTGTTTGTAGGCAATGTATCCAGCTGGTGGCTGGCACTGGTTGCCCTTGCAGGTTTTATAACTGTGGGTGTAGTTGTGCCGCTGACTTCTTCAGCAAAGCTGAAAGAATCCGGCGTTAATTACCGCAGGGAGTTTGCGGCTTTCAATGCATACTTCCTTGACAGTATCAAAGGTATAAAAGACATTGTGCTGAACAATGCACAGGATGAAAGAGTCAAAGAAGTAAACAGCCGTTCGGACATACTTCTTGCTGAAACCAAAAAGATGAAGCATGACACCACAAAAGCGGCTGCTGCCACAGAACTGTGTGTATCCCTGTTTATTTTCATCACACTTTCTGCAGGCATTGTGCTTGTGGCAAAGGATATGCTGACCATCGGCAGAATGATTATCGGAGTGGTTGCAGTATTCGGTTCTTTTGGCCCTGTTATTGCAATTTCTGCACTGCCGGGAAATCTGACACAGACATTTGCCTCCGGTGACAGGGTGCTGAACCTGCTGGCAGAAGAGCCTGCAGTAACACCTGTAGAAAACGGCCGGGAAATTGTATTTGACAATCTGGCGGTAAAAGATCTGTCCTTCTCCTATGACAAACAGACAAATGTGCTGAATGACATTTGTATGAATGCCCGCAAAGGGGAAATCATCGGCATTGTAGGTCAGTCCGGTTGCGGCAAATCCACTTTCCTTAAACTGCTGCTGCGTTTCTGGCAGAAAGACAAGGGCGAAATTGCCTATAACGGTACAGATATTGACAATATTGACACTGCCAGCCTGCTGGACAATGTGACTATGGTCAGCCAGGTAACATATCTTTTTGACGAAACAATAGAAGACAACCTGCGCATTGCCAATGCCGACGCCACACAGGAAGAGATTGAAAATGCCTGCAGAATGGCATCTGTACACGATTTTATTATGACACTGCCGGAAGGCTACAAAACAAGGGTTGGCGCCCTGGGCGACAATCTTTCCGCAGGGGAAAAACAGCGTATCGGTCTTGCCCGTGCATTTCTGCGCGGCAGTGACCTTATCCTGCTGGATGAACCTACCAGCAATGTGGACAGCATCAACGAAGGTATTATCCTGAAAGCGCTGAAACAGCAGAAACAGGGTAAATGCATTATTCTTGTATCACACAGGGAATCAACCATGGCCATTGCAGACCGTATCTATAAGGTTGAAAAAGGATATATGTATGAATACACAAAGTAAAAGAGAAAAGGAAAAACAGGTTGTATCACTTATGATTCACCTGTACTGCAAAAAGAACCACGGCACAAAGGGCAGGCTTTGCCCGGACTGTCAGCAACTGCTGGACTATGCTGTGCTGCGCAGTGACAAATGCCCTTTTATGGAAACAAAAACATTCTGTTCCAACTGCAGGGTGCATTGCTATAAAGCAGATATGAGACAGAAAATAAAGGAAGTTATGCGTTTTTCCGGACCAAGGATGATTTTTTATCATCCTGTCCTGGCAATCCGCCACCTGATAGAAAGCAAAAAAGAAAAAAGAAGACTGGAGAAAGAAAATGAACATTAAAAAAATATTCTGGATTATCCTTGGCTGTATAGGCGTTGGGCTGGGTGCAGTTGGCACTGTAGTACCTATGCTGCCTGCCTTTCCGTTTCTTATGCTGGCAACAGTCAGCTTTGCCAAAAGCAGTGAAAGACTGCACACATGGTTTATAAATACAAAACTGTATAAAGACAACCTGGAAGATTATGTTGCCGGCAGAGGTATGACAAAGGCCACAAAAATCCGCATTATGGTCACAGTAACTCTTCTGATGTCTTTTGGTTTCTTTATGATGCTGGGCAAGGCACTGTATGTTCCTTGCATGATTCTGGGCGGCGTGTGGCTGTTCCATATCCTGTATTTCGCACTGGGTGTAAAAACAATTCCTGTACCGGCAGCGGAATAGAAATTGATAATAAACTGAAAGATAGGCTTAACTGCCTCTCTTTTTGCATCCGTTGTCAGATTATATTTATTTTGGGTACATAACGGGCAGTGTATTGCTGTACAATCACCCTGCCCACGAGGAACTGCGAAAGCAGTTCCTTTTTTGTTTTATATGCACTTTACAGAAATTGGTTTTATGGTCTGCTGATAAAATTACAAACACCCTTGTATACTGTACAGCAATATGGTAATATGTAGACAACTTATGTTGGTTTAGGCCAACGTGTATGCTTATATATGTGTATTGGGGATAGATTATGGGTGTTATTCAGACTCTTGTTTTTACTACATTTATTGCCGGCGTCGTGGGCACAGGCCTGGGCGGGCTTGTGGGCGCGCTTCTGCAGAAGGATTCAAACCGCATTGCCAGCCTGCTGCTCAGCTTTGCCGCAGGTGTAATGATAAGCGTTGTGTGCTTTGACCTTGTGGTGGAAGCCATTGAAACAGATGCAGGCATTATGGTTGTTATCGGTGCCATAGCACTGGGTGTGGCTGTTATTTACCGGCTTAACTATGTTATTGATATCAGAACAAACTCTGAAATTCCTCATATTGATGAAAACCATCCAAAAACAGCAGATGACCTGGACGAGCTTATCCACAGCGACCATCTGGAATTCCACAGTTCCAAAAAGGACAGCAAAATGTCACTGTTTATTGCCGGTGTGGTTATGGCCTGTGCCATCGCACTGCACAATGTTCCGGAAGGCATGACAATCGGTGCATCCTATGCCAGCAACGATGCTGTAATGGGCAGTGCGGCCATTGTACTGGCGGTGCTTATCGGTCTTCACAACATTCCGGAAGGCATGGCTGTTTCAGTTCCTCTTATCGCCGGTGGTATGCCACGCTGGAAGGCTGTGCTTATCACAGCATCATCAGGTATACCTACCATTGTCGGCGCCCTGCTGGGTTATATGCTGGGCGAACTGGGGCCTCTTGGTCTGGCTCTCAGCCTTGGCTTTGCCAGCGGTGCAATGCTGTATGTGGTATTTGGCGAAATTCTGCCACAGGCTATCCTTATGTACCACAGCAAACTGCCTGCTTTTTCTGCCATAGGCGGTATGCTGCTTGGGCTGCTTATCATTTTTGCATAAAAAAAGACTGTCTGCGGACAGTCTTTTTTGGATGTAAATATGTAATTATATTGATAAATACAATAATGTTATTTGTATGAAAATGGTGAAATTTTAATTCGACATAAAATTACTTTTACACTTGAAACTTTTAATATGTAGTGTTATTATATAAAATATATCTGTACATAATCAGAAAATATAACTATAAATTTATTTGATATACCTTAAAATCTGACCGCAGATGATTATACACATTACGGTCTGCAGTCTTGCAGTTGCAGGACATTTCTGTATAAAAAGTGAAAGAGAGAAATGAGAGAGTGAGCAAGATACTTATTATCACCAATCACTCCTATATGTTCTACAGATTCCGCCTGGAGCTTGTTCAGGAACTTATGAAAAATCACGAAGTTGTGCTGAGCATGCCTTTTGTAGGACACGAGGATGATTTCAGGGCTATGGGGATACGCTGTATCAACACAGACCTGGACCGCAGAAGTATCAATCCCAAAAAAGATTTAAAGCTTTTCCGCACATATCAGAAGCTTATCAAGCGGGAAAAACCGGATCTGGTAATTACATATTCAATAAAACCAAACATTTACGGCGGTGTTGCCTGCTCACTGGCAGGTGTGCCATACTGTGCAAATGTGCAGGGGCTGGGTTCTGCCTTTGAAAGAAAAGGGCTGGCACAGCTTGTTACTCTGCTGTACAGAATAGCTTTCCGTAAAGTGCGCACAGTTTTCTTTGAAAACAGGGTTGATGCGGTGGAATTCCAGAAAATGATTGGTCTGCCGGCTGAAAAACAGACCATACTCAATGGTGCCGGGATTGATATGGACAAATATCCATATATGGATTATCCGGCCAATGAAACAAACCGTTTTCTGTACATAGGCCGCATTATGAAAGAAAAAGGCATTGATGAACTGTTTGATGCTGCACAGCGCCTTCAGGCTGACGGAGAAAACTTTATCATCGATATGGTTGGCTTTTTTGAAGACGAATACAAGGACAGGGTGGAAGAAATGGAACACAAAGGAATTGTCATATTCCACGGCTTCAAGGAAGACCCGCGTCCATACTATGCGCTGACAGACTGTGTTGTCCTGCCAAGCTATCACGAAGGTATGAGCAATGTTCTGCTGGAAGCTGCCACAACAGGCCGTCCGGTAATCACCAGCCGCATACACGGCTGTATGGAAGCGGTGGATGAAGGCAAGTCCGGCTACCTGTGTGAACCAAGAGATGCAGACAGCCTTTATGACGCAATGAAAAAATTCATTGACCTTTCAAGAGAGGAAAGAAAGGCAATGGGGCTGTCCGGCCGTGACCTTATAGAAGAAAGATTTCAGAAATCCAAGGTTGTGAATGATACAATTGCCGCTCTCAGACTTTAATAAAATGAATGGCCATTCCGTGCTTTTTCACGGAGTGGCTTTTTGTATAAAAAGGCTAAATTATCATTTTGCCTTTTCAAAATCAGTACTTTTATTGTATAATTGATAAAAAAGCAGTTTTGGAGAAGAATTATGGAAATACTCAATAAAATTGACCTTCATTTACATATTGACGGCTCTGTGCGCCCACAGACTGTCTATGAACTTTCCTGCAAATACAATATCCGGCCGGAGTGCAATCTTTCCCTTGAAGAAATCACACAGTCAATGGTGGTTGCTGACGGTGAATACGACCCGGATTTTCTCACTTTCAACCCTCCTCTCCGTGTTATGCAGACAGCAGAAGGGCTGACACGCATCACAAAAGAGCTGGTACAGCGCCTTGAACGGGACGGCCTTATCTATGCAGAACTGCGCTTTGCACCACAGTATCACCTGAATGGCGGCATGTCACAGGAAGATGCTGTACTTGCGGCAATTGCAGGGCTGGAACAGGGGCTTGCAGAATGCAAGAGACTGAAAGCCGGTCTTATCCTGTGCACAATGAACCACTGCGACCCTGCAGACAATCACGCTGAAAATATTGAAACCGTACACCTTGCCAAAAAATATCTGGGCAAAGGTGTTGTTGGTGTGGATATGGCAGGCTATGAAGAAAGAATGCCGGAATATGCCGATATTTTTGAACTGGCAAAGGAACTGGGCATTCCTGCCACAACCCACAGTGAATTCACAGTTGCCGACGCACTGGAATATGGCACCACCCGTATAGGTCACGGCTATCAGGCTGCACTTAAACCGGAACTGACACAGGCGGTAATCGAAAAGGGCATAACCCTTGAAATGTGTCCGGACAGCAGCCTGTCCTATGAATACGGGCTGACAGGGGATGCAACACACCCGCTTTATGTGCTTTACAAACAGGGGGCAAGGGTAACTGTAAACACAGACAATCTTACAGTTCTTGACACCGGTCTTGATTTTGAATATGAACTGTGCCGCAGGATGGGCTTTACAGATGAAGATATTGTAAAGATGAACAATTTTGCAATAGAAGCCTGTTTTGCAGACGAAGAAACAAAAAAACAGCTGCTGGCAGTACAGCCTTTGTAAAAGGAAAATGAAAATGGGCAACAACACAAAACATTGGGCTTCGGTATGGGGCAACGCAATGTCAATTGCAGAAAACCGCCCGGAAAGCTACAGTAAGGATATAACTCTGCGCTATCCTGTATACTCCCGGTTTGACGGCAGTGCAGTGCGCGTTACGTTTGACAACTACACAGGCACAGAGCCTGTTACAATCAGCAAGGCCACTGTATTCATCTATGGCAAATTCTTTGAAGTGACCTTTGGCGGCAGTAAATCAGTTACAATACCTGCAGGGGAAAATGCAGTTTCTGACCCTGTTGAGTGCGAAGTAAGGGCACAGACTGTTTTCTTTGTCAGCTTTTATCTGGCAGATTTCACACAGATGCGTTCAATGGTTTTTGCCCGCGGACCGTTCTCTTCCGGCTCATATGCCCTGGGGGACCAGACAGAACAGGAAATGGTGGACATAAACATTACCAGAAAAACACACTATGTTTATTTTCTCAGCAATGTTTCTGTGCTGACAGACAGAAAAAACAGGACAATTGTCTGCTATGGAGACTCTATCACAGCCCAGGACTGGCCGGATTACCTGTCCCTGCGCTGCCGGAGTGAAGGATACGAAAATGTTGCTGTTATCCGCCGCGCCACCAGCGGCAGCCGCGTCCTGCGTGAATACAGCTGCATAACCTATGAATCCTATGGGCTGAAAGGGGACAGGCGTTTCACCCACGAAGTGCCTACAGACGGGGCAGACACAGTTATTATCCAGCAGGGCATCAATGATATTATCCACCCTGTTGGCAGGCAGGTAAACGTATTCCGTCCTATGAGCGACCTGCCTACAGTTGAAGAACTGACAGAAGGGCTGAAAAAATACATTGCCCGGGCACGTTCTTTTGGCTACAAAGTGTATATGGGCACACTTCTGCCGATAGGCGGCTGGAGAACATATGCACCGTTCAGGGAAGAAATGCGCCAGCGGGTAAACAGCTGGATACGCAGCACTGACCTGATTGACGGCTTTATCGATTTTGACAAAGCCCTGGCAGACCCGGATAAACCTACACATATGCTGCCGCAGTACGACAGCGGCGACCACCTGCACCCAAGTGCCGCCGGCTACAAAGCCATGGCCGATGCCGTGCAGAAAGAAATACTGGAATAAAATAAAACCGACTGATTTATTCAGTCGGTTTTTATCTGAAAACAGGTGGATAAATTATAGTTTAACGAAAAGAAAGGGGTTCGGGGCTTTGCCCCGAATACAAATGGCGTAGTCTGCGGAGAGCAAAAATATTTCAAGGGCTTTAGCAGGTTGAAATATTTTTGCGAAAATCGCGAAGAAATTTGTCGAGCGAGTGAGCGAAGCGAATAAGGTTTCAAATTTCCGCGATTTGTAGCAGACGC
>JAFULT010000016.1 GCA_017483145.1 Oscillospiraceae bacterium
TGTGTTACAGTAGATGACGCTTTCTTCTCTGTATCACCTGACACAGTTACAGAATTCTTCAACGAAAACGTACTTGCAAAAATCTGATATATAAAGGAAAAGATTATGGTTATTCAGGTTTGTGTTGGCAGTTCATGCCATTTGAAAGGCTCTCAGGATATTGTGGAGCTTTTACAGAAAGCCATTGAAAATCATCATCTCGAAAATGAAATTACACTTGTCGGTACTTTATGTATCGGCAGGTGTAATCGTATTGGTGTATCAATACAGGTGGATGATGATGTATACGTTGGTATAACAAAAGAAAATTTCAATGATTTTTTCACCGAAAATGTTTTAAAGAAATTAGAGAAGGATAATTAATATGGCCAATTGTTTGACATTAAAAAAATCAAACTGCAAAAACTGCTATAAATGTATCCGTCATTGCCCTGTAAAGGCTATTCGCTTTTCAGGCAATCAGGCGTATATTATAGGCAATGAATGCATTCTTTGTGGTCAGTGCTTTGTTGTATGCCCGCAGAATGCAAAAGAAATATCCAGTGAACTGGAAAAAGTAAAGGTGTTTATCCAGTCAGGTGTACCGGTAGTAGTAAGTCTGGCACCATCCTTTGTTGCTAACTACGACGGCGCAGGTATTAATGCTATGCGAAAAGCACTGACAAAGCTGGGCTTCTTCGATGTTGAAGAAACAGCTCTTGGTGCAACAGTTGTAAAAAATGAATACGAAAGAATGCTGCGTGAAGATGACAGGGATGTGCTTATTTCTTCCTGCTGCCATTCAATTAATCTGCTTATTCAGAAGCATTACCCACAGGCACTTGAATATCTGGCAGATGTGGTTTCTCCTATGCAGGCACACTGCAAGGATATCAAATCACGTATACCAAATGTAAAAACAGTATTTATCGGTCCATGTGTAGCAAAAAAAGACGAGGCTGAACACTATGAAGGTATAGTTGATGCTGTTCTCACATTTGAAGAATTAAGTACCTGGTTAAAAGAAGAAAATATTGAAATTGTAAAAGAAGAAGAAAAAGACGATAACAGCAAAGCACGTCTTTTCCCGACTACAGGCGGTATATTGAAAACAATGGCACAGAATGTACCGGGTTATACATATATGGCTATTGACGGTGTTGAAAACTGCAAACAGGCACTTAAAGATATTATTGAAGGTAAAGTGCACAAATGTTTTATCGAAATGTCGGCCTGTGTAGGCAGCTGTGTAGGCGGTCCGGTTATGGAAAAATATCATCATTCTTCAATCAAAGATACTATTGCTGTAAACAATTTTGCCGGCAGCAAGGACTTTGAAGTGGCCCAGCCAAAAGCAGATAAATTGAAGAAAAACTTTGAATATATCGAACAGAGATATCTTAAACCAAGCGAAATGGAAATTATGTCTGTTCTCCGCCAGATGGGTAAATTCAAACCATCACAGGAACTGAACTGCGGTTCCTGCGGTTACAATACCTGCAGAGAAAAAGCTATCGCAGTATGCCAGGGCAAGGCAGAAATTTCCATGTGTCTGCCATTCCTTAAAGATAAAGCAGAAAGCTTTTCAGACAATATAGTTAAAAACTCTCCAAATGGTCTGATTGTTCTTAACGACAGACTGGAAGTTCAGCAGATAAATGAAGCTGCCAGAAAAATAATTAACATTCCAAATGCCAGAGATGTTCTGGGAGACCTGGTAATAAGAATTCTTGATCCTGCACCATTTATGAAGGTGCTTACAACAGGACAGGAAATCCGAAATCAGCGCGTATATCTGGCAGAATACAAACGCTATGTTGAACAGTCAATATTTATGGACAAAGAATCAAATCTGGTAATTGGTATTATGCGTGATATCACAGAGGAAGAAACACAGCGCAGAAGAAAAGAAAGCATCAGCCGGCAGACAGTAGAAATCGCTGACCAGGTTGTTGACAAACAGATGCGTATTGTACAGGAAATAGCATATCTTCTGGGTGAAACAGCTGCAGAAACAAAAATTGCTCTCAGCAAACTGAAGGAGTCTATTTCAAATGAATGATTTATGTGCAGATATCGGATACAAAAGTATCAATCATTATGGTGAACAGTTGTGCGGTGACCATGTTGAAGTGGTAGAAGTAGAAGACGGATCTACAATAATTGTTTTGTCTGACGGTTTGGGCAGTGGCGTAAAAGCAAGCATTTTGTCTACCCTTACTTCAAAAATCTTATCCACAATGATGGCCGCAGGTCTTCCGATTGAAGAATGTGTAGGCACCATTGCAGATACACTGCCGGTATGTTCACTGCGCGGTGTGGCCTATTCCACATTTACAATAATACGCATTGTGGACAATCATACTGCTGAAATCTTCCAGTATGATAATCCTCATGTGGTTATTATCCGCAATGAAAAGAACTATGAATATGCCAAAACAGAAATGAATATAGGCGGCAAGCGTGTTTTCAAATCTGTTATCCGGCTCAAAGAAAATGATATCTTTGTTGCGATGAGCGACGGCTGTCCTCATGCAGGTATCGGCACAGCTTACAATTTTGGCTGGAAGAGGGAAGACATTATAGAATTTCTTGAGACCATGGCCCCGGCAGGCTATACAGCCAAAAACCTGTCCACTATCCTGGTGGATGAGTGCAACAGATTATATGGTGAAAAACCAGGTGATGATGCTACAGCCTGTATAGTAAAAATAAGAAAAAGAGAGCCAATGAATATGCTGTTTGGCCCACCGTCAAACCGTGATGATGCAAACAGAATGATGTCTCTGTTTTTCTCCAAAGAAGGCAAACATATTGTATGTGGCGGCACCACATCGTCAATAGCGGCAAAATATCTGGGGAAAACAGTGAAAGCCAGTCTGAATTTCGAACACTCAGATGTTCCTCCTATTGCTGAAATCGAAGGGGTGGATCTTGTAACAGAGGGTGTAATCACTGTCAACAAAGTGCTGGAATATGCAAAGGATTATCTGGGTGAAAACAAATACTACGAGCACTGGAACTTTAAAAAAGACGGTGCATCTCTTATCAGCCGTCTGCTGTTTGAAGAAGCCACAGATATAAATTTCTATGTGGGCAGGGCTATAAATCCGGCTCATCAGAACCCGGACCTGCCAATAAATTTCAATATTAAAATGAATCTGGTTGAAGAACTGTCCAAATGTCTTCGCCAGATGGGTAAACGTATTAAAGTCAGTTATTTTTAAAGGAGTATATTGTGGAAAATTTTGATAAAAAAGTAGTACGAAAATTTGATACTAAAGTACAGTACCTGAAATACAAAGTTCTTCGTGAAGTGGCCCGTCACGCATGGAATGACACCTTGTTGGAAAACGTAATGGATATTCCAAAAGCCATCGTTCCCGGCAAAGAGCCAACTATGAGATGCTGTGTTTACAAAGAAAGAGCTATTCTGGGTGAACGAGTGAAAATTGCAATGGGCGGTGACCCTACAAACCCAAATGTTATTCAAGTAATCGACATTGCCTGCGATGAATGTCCGGCAGCTGGTTATTCAGTAACTGATTCCTGCCGTGGCTGTCTGGCTCACCGTTGTGAAGATGTGTGCCCAAGAGGTGCAATATCCTTTGACCACAACCATGTAGCTCATATTGATAAGACAAAATGCATTGAATGTGGCAAATGTGCAGAAGTATGCCCATATTCAGCTATTACAAACCGAAAACGTCCATGTCAGGTAGCATGTAAGGTAAAAGCTATCGATATCAATGTTGATGGTGCAGCAGCTATCAACGACGAAAAATGCACATCCTGCGGTGCATGTGTTTACCGGTGCCCATTTGGTGCTATTTCTGACAAATCATATATCCTCAATGTTATCGACCTTATCAAACGCAGCGAAAACAACACAAAATATAAAGTTTACGCTGTTGTCGCACCATCTATTTCCAGCCAGTTCTCCTATGCAAAACTGGGTCAGGTTATTAAAGGTCTGAAAGAACTTGGATTCCATACAGTTGTTGAAGCAGCACTGGGCGCAGACCTGGTTGCAATGAGCGAAGCAAGAGAGCTTACAGAAAAGGGATTCCTTACAAGTTCCTGTTGTCCGGCATTTGTTTCTTACATAAAATCAGAATTTCCTGATCTTGCCCAGCATATTTCACACAACCTTTCACCTATGGTTGAGATTTCAAAATACATAAAGAAAACTGACCCAGGCGCAAAAGCAATATTTATCGGACCATGTACAGCTAAAAAAGCTGAAGCACAGCTGGAAAAAGCAAAACCATATGTTGATGCTGTTCTTACATTTGAAGAACTGCAGGCTCTCTTTGACAGTAAAGCTATGGATATCACAACTCTGGAAGAAGATGTGCTGGATAATGCATCATACTACGGCAGGATTTTTGCACGTAGCGGCGGACTGTCAGACGCAGTTGTTCAGGCATTGAAAGAACAGGGACTGGAAGATTTCCCACTTAAAGCTGTTGCCTGCAATGGTATTGAAGAATGCAGACTTGCTCTGCTGAAAAAGAGAAAGAATGTTCTGGATGCCAACTTCATTGAAGGTATGGCTTGTCTTGGTGGCTGTATCGGCGGTGCCGGCTGTCTTACACACGGAGTTAAAAATAAAGCTGAAGTAGATAAATACGGCAAAGAAGCCCTTGAAAAAACAATTTCTGAAGCTATTTCCGTTTTGAAATAATTCACGGCGAAAGAAAATAAGGATGCTTTAAGCATCCTTATTTTTGTATAGATAGTATTTTGATGGCTAAATCTAAAGATTTATTATGGCAATGGTTATATTGGCCTTGATGCTATGACAGCACATACTGGTAAAATAAATGTATTAATTGTTGAAGATAATATGATATAACTGTGCTCGCCAATTTTTTATTGCATTTTTCATATATTTTATGTCATTTTCCTTGTAACGCTGGACAGGATTGTGCTGTTATTTTATATAGGTTTAATAAAACCAATATAAACAAGGAGAATAAGAAATGGAAAAAGTAAATTTATTGAGAAAAGCGTTTGAAGGAGAGTATGAACCTATATCTCACTTCATTACCAATAGAAGCGAAAAGTATATAGCTCTTTATAAGCAATCATCTGAAGAACAGGACTTCTTTATGAGCATAATTTCCAAGGAACATCATGAAAGATTTGAGAATATGATGGGCTTAATATACGATATGAACCACGAACAGAACTATAGCTACTATAGAGCCGGTATTAAACTAGCTGCAGAAATATTCCTGGAAGCCTTTAAAGATGAAGAGTGATGACATTTTATGATATTTACTTTAAATAACGCAAAATACAGACAAATAGAAATTTATTCTGCATTTTGGTACAATGGTGTTATAAAAATTGAACTTGTCGAACATCAACTGATATTAAAAACTTAAATAAATTTCTAAGGCAAACGAAATTAATGAAAGATTTGAATTTTAGCATAACTTTGAATAATCACACATTTAATATTCGAACAAATAATAGACATACACTTTGTTAGTATGTTATTGATGGTAAATATAAGACATCTTTGGTATTTGGTTCAAACACATATGCAAATGTAGAATACAAAAATGCAAGGTTCAATAGTACCGATACAAAACA
>JAFULT010000112.1 GCA_017483145.1 Oscillospiraceae bacterium
GACGTCCCGAATTTGTAACGCTGCGCTAGCGTTACTTTTGGTGCCAAAAGTAACCAAAACCGCGGGGGTTGCGATTCCCCCGCACCCCACAAACGCTGCACAGTGTGTGGAATGCTACGTCTGCTACAAATCGCGTAAATTTCAGCCTTCCCCAAAATTTCTCGCGATTTTCGCAAGCATATCGCCACCTGCCAGCTAAAGCTGCCCCTGGCTCTCTGCTTGCTCTCCGCAGACTACGCTATTATTATTCGGGGAAAGTATTTCCCCGAACCCCTTTCTTTTTTACAACTACATCAAAAAAAGCGGAGGATAATCCTCCGCTTTAATTATTTATTATTTGTTTTCGCTTTCTTTTTTAGCGTTGATTTTTGCAATAGCATCTTTTCTGGACAGGTTGATTCTGTTCTGGTCGTCAATTTCTGTTACCATAACAAGAATTTCGTCGCCTACGTTTACAACGTCTTCAACTTTTGCAACACGTTTTTCGTCCAGTTTGGAGATGTGTACCAGACCTTCTTTGCCTGGAGCAATTTCAACAAATGCACCGAAGTTCATCAGTCTTGTAACAACACCTTTGTAGATTGAACCTGGTTCCGGGTCGTCTACGATTGTTTTGATGATGTGGAATGCTTTGTTAAGGTTGTTAGCATCCAGACCGGAGATAAATACGCTGCCGTCGTCTTCGATGTCAATCTGTACATCACATTCAGCACAGATTTTCTGGATAACCTTGCCGCCTTTACCGATAACGTCCTTGATTTTGTCAGGGTCGATTTTCAGAGATTTCATCTTTGGTGCATATTTGGACAGTTCTGCTCTTGGCTGTGCAATAACAGGTGCCATAATATCGTCAAGGATGTGCAGTCTTGCTTTGCGGCATTTTTCAAATGCTTCTTCAATGATTTCGTAT
Organism: Oscillospiraceae bacterium; assembly: GCA_017483145.1. Classification (GTDB taxonomy): domain Bacteria; phylum Bacillota; class Clostridia; order Oscillospirales; family Ruminococcaceae; genus RGIG3102. Next base: position 911 of record JAFULT010000112.1, read on the forward strand.
GTGAGGCCGTCAACTTTGATGTCAACCTGGATAGCTGTGATACCTTTGTGTGTACCGCCAACTTTAAAGTCCATATCGCCGTGGAAGTCTTCCAGACCCTGGATATCCAGCATTGTCATCCAGCGGTCGCCTTCTGTGATAAGACCACAGGAGATACCAGCAACAGGTGCTTTGATTGGTACACCAGCATCCATAAGAGCCAGTGTGGAACCACAGATGGAAGCCTGTGATGTGGAACCGTTGGAAGAAAGAACTTCAGAAACCACACGGATTACATATGGGAATTCTTCCTGTGATGGCAGAACAGGTACCAGTGCTCTTTCAGCCAGTGCGCCGTGACCGATTTCACGTCTGCCAGGGCTTCTTGGAGCGCGTGCTTCACCAACAGAGTATGGTGGGAAGTTGTACTGGTGCATATATTTCTTTTCGTAGATGTCCTGCAGACCGTCAATCAGCTGACCGTCTTTCATTGTGCCAAGTGTAGCAACAGAAAGAACCTGTGTCTGACCGCGTGTGAACATACCTGAACCGTGAACTCTTGGCAGCAGACCTACTTCAGCAGCCAGCGGACGGATTTCGTTGATACCACGGCCGTCAACACGTTTGCCTTCGTCCAGCAGCCAGCGGCGAACAACGAATTTCTGCAGTTTGTACATACATTCGTCAATCATACCTGTCTGTTCTGGATAAAGTTCGTCAAATTTTTCGTGAACTTCTGTGTAGATTGGGTTCAGTCTTGCTTCACGAACATTTTTGTCGTCTGTGTCCAGAGCAAATTTTACTTTATCAATAGCAAATTCCTTGATAGCTTCAAACATGTCGTGGTCAACTTCAACATGCTGGAATTCATATTTTGGTTTGCCGATTTCAGCAACCATCATATCTACGAAATCAATGAATTTTTTGATTTCTTCGTGACCTGTTTTGATAGCGTTCAGCATTGTTGTTTCATCAACTTCGTGAGCGCCGGCTTCGATCATAACAACTTTTTCACGGCTGCAAACCAGAGTAAGATCCAGTTTGTTTGTTTCTTTCTGTTTTGCGTCTGGCATCAGAACGATTTCGCCGTCTACCAGACCTACAGAAATGCCGCCGATTGGACCGTTGAATGGAACGTCAGAGATGCATGTTGCGATGATAGCACCCAGCATACCAACGATTTCAGGGTCGCAGTCAGGTTCAACTGACATAACTGTCATAACGATGGAAACATCGTTTCTCATATCTTTTGGGAACAGTGGACGCATTGGTCTGTCAACAACACGGCTGGACAGAACAGCGCTTTCGCCAGGACGGCCTTCTCTTCTCAGGAAGGAGCCTGGGATTCTGCCTACAGAGTAGATTTTTTCTTCAAAGTCTACTGAAAGTGGGAAGAAATCGATGCCGTCTCTTGGGGATGGGCTCATTGTAACATTGGCCAGAACAACTGTTTCGCCGTATCTAACCAGACAGGAGCCGTTGGAAAGTGCACACATTTTGCCTGTTTCAACAATCAGTTTTCTGCCTGCAAACATAGTTTCAAATACTCTAAAACTCATTTTTAATCTCCTTTGTAAATTTCTTCAAATTCGGCAAGAGAGATTATATTTTCAGCAATTAGTTCAGTATTTATCCGGAGATAAACACTCAAATTACTGCTAAAATATAAAACGCTCCCTTGCCGGTTATCGCTTGAAATATAGACTTAAAGGCAGATGTTGCCATCTGCCTTATAGCACTATGTGAATTATTTACGCAGACCCAGTTTTGCTACGATAGCACGGTATCTTTCGATATCTGTTTTCTGGAGGTATGCCAGAAGGTTACGACGACGACCTACCATTTTGAAGAGGCCACGACGGGAGTGGTGGTCCTGTTTGTTTGTTTTGAGGTGGTCTGTCAGGTGGTTGATTCTTGCTGTGAGCAGAGCGATCTGTACTTCTGGAGAACCTGTGTCACCTTCGTGCATTGCGTATGTTGCGATAATTTCCTGTTTGTTCATAATTGTTTCACCTTTCTTGATTTAAATATTTGCCTGTGACTCAGTATAGGGCCTGGTGAATGCTGCATTGCAGCTATCCCCCTGTACCGATTCATAGGTCACCATAGAATTATATCATTTATATTATACTTTGTAAAGAGAAAAATATACTTTTTAAATGTTTTTTTCTCTTTCAATCAATGTAAAAATCTGCTTTATTCCATATACTGCAAGCAATACAAAAATAGGCAGGAAGTTGAGAATATATCTTGAGCGGGCTTCCCACAGAATAAGAAAAAGTGTTACACCGATAAGGCTTAATGCCGGCATAACTGCCTGTGTGTCCTTTTTTCTGATGGCATTGAATATACCAAAGGATATCACCATCAGCATTGCAAGGAACAGCGCAAGGGAAAAATAACCCAGATATGAGAATCTGCTGCCCAGATAGATGATATATTCGTGCAGGCCGTTTGGTCTTACCACAGCCCTGTCCAGCTTGTAGCAGGCGCCGAAAGTACCATCGGAATAGATAAAGCTGATTTTGTTGGCAATATGTTCTGCCATACCACCCGGACCTTTTTCTTCCACACGGCGGATAATTTCTTCAATATTTGCCTGCTGTCTGGATAATTTGTCCGGCTGGGCCAGTGTGATGTTCTGATAATCATCGTCATTGTAGCTGCCAAGACCGTTCAGTCCCATCATAACCCAATGACTGTGAGGTATGGTGTAGTCATAGTCATATTCCGGCAAAAACGGGGAGTGCTCGTGGGCGCGCTTCATTGTAACGAAGCCGCCGAAGGCTATTGCCAGCACCAGTGCCAGAGATACCGCTGTTTTGCGTATCCGGATGTGTCTGATACAGATATCAATAACCGCTGCAATGGCAAGTATAAGCACAGAGACTTTCAGCGATGCACCTATTGCTGTAAACAGTGAAAACAGCACAAGATTTACATACTCATTGCCCTTCTGACGCAGGACACATACATAAAAGTACAGTGCCAGCGCAAGGAACAGCATTGAAAATGTATCTGTATATGTAATTACTGTATAAAGGCTGAAGGGACACAGCAGCAGACAGAGAATCATACCGTTTGCCGTGAATTTTTCCCCGGCAAATACCGTTGCCGCCCTTTCTGTTACAAAGGCTGTTATCAGAAGAATAAAGCCGTTTACAATGTTCAGGGCCAGCTGTGTATTCTCTATCCCAAACAGCGCAAAACCTCTGAAAATCAGTACAAATATGTTGTACAGAGGTGAGTTGTTGGGAAACCAGAGAAAATAATCATATTTTGTGGCGTCAAAAGCACCATTGTCAACATAATACTTTGCGGCATTGTAGACAACGCCCATATCCCAGGTTTCCACGTGGTATTTTACCGACAGATAGTGTATTGTTACCGCCTGCAGGAAAACCAGCACCGCTGCAGCTGCCGCTATAAGCAGTTTTTTATATTTTATTTTGTCTGCAAGAAAGCTCATAAGCAGCATTGAGCCTGTGGCCATCACTATAAGCACTGCCATTAAAAACGGATTGAAAATAAAATCCGGGTTCTGTGAATTTGTCAGCACATCCAGCACAATCAGCAGATACATAATACCTGTTATTGCATAGACAGCTGCGGACAGAAAGTTTGTCTTTTTCATAATCAACCTATGATACCCTTTTCAGTCAGATATTCCTTTGCCTTTACAGCGCTGGAATAAATCATATCACCCAGCTGCTGGAGAGAATCAAATTTTCTGGCTTCAAACAGAAATGCGTGGAAATCCACCTGTACATTTCTGTGGTACAGGTCACCTTCAAAACCAAGAATAAAGGTTTCACAGGTATAGCCTGTGCCGTTTACTGTAGGGCGGTTTGTAAGTCCTGTTGCAGATGGGTATTTAATGCCGTCAACTGTGGTGCAGGTGATATAAACCCCCGGTTTGGGACTGCACATATTGGCAGGATACAGCTGGTTGATGGTAGGTGTGCCGATGGTGCGGCCTATTTTTTTGCCGTGCACAACAGGAAAATTCACACCGTAGGGTCTGCCCAGCATGGCCCGTGCCTTTTCCATATTGCCTTCTGAAAGGGCATTGCGGATGGCTGTACTGCTGACAACTTTCCCGTCAAGACATACAGTTTCTGCCTGTATAAATTCTATATTGTATTCTGAGCAGAGTTCTTTCAGCACCTGTACATTGCCCCGTCTGTTTTTGCCGAAGAAAAAGTTTTCCCCGCAGAAAACAGCCTGTGCTCCCATTGATTCAACAAGAATTTTCTGCACGAATTCTTCCGGTGTAAGGGAAGAAAAATCCAGAAAGTCCGGGGAATAGTATAAATCTATGCCCATATTTCTCATTATTTCCAGCTTTGATGCAGGAGTGAGAATATCCTTGCCTTTGTGACCAAGGGTTACAGATTTTGTGAATGTGAACACTGCTTTTTCAAGATTGTTGTCCTGTGCGTAAGCGCACATCTGACTGATAAGTGACTGATGTGCAATGTGTACGCCGTCAAAATATCCAAGGGCAACTGCAGCTTTTGCTGTGTTGCGCCAGGAAATATTGTAAACTTCAAGCATTTTAAATATTTTCCTTTTCCTTTTCAACAAAAAGCTTTACAACACTCATTTTCTTTTCGGTGACATTTGCGATGGCATAGAATTTATCCCTGTAATAAACCCTGTAATCGCCATCCGGTTTTGCAATACGGCTTCTTGCACCGTTAAGAAGTCGTCTGGCCAGTTCCTGTGACAGATCAATTCTGTCCAGGTGCATAAACACTGTGTCAGTATTTACAATCAGGCTGTCGATAGTATCATCGTTTCTTGCCTGCTGAAGCTGCTGCAGTGTAACACAGTCATCAAGGGTATAGCCACAGGCCTTTGTGCGGGAAAGCGATGTAAGCACTGCACCGCAGCCCAGATTTTCGCCCATATCTTCCACAAGTGTGCGGATATATGTGCCTTCACTGCACAGAACACGGATTTTGTATTCATTTTCTGTCAGATTGTCATCTTCCATCATTTCCAGTTCTTTTATAAAAGCTTTTCGTGGTTTGCGTTCCACCCGAGCCGCTTCCACACCCCGGCGTGCCAACTTATACAGCGGCTGGCCGTTGATTTTAACTGCAGAGTACATTGGTGGCAGCTGTGTGATTTCCCCTTTGAAATTTTCCATTTCTGCCAGTACATCAGCCTTTGTTACCATTACATCACGCTGGTTGATAACTTCGCCTGTGATGTCCCCTGTGTCTGTGTTCAGACCAAGTCTGAATATGGCAACATACTCTTTATCCTTGATAATCTGCATATCCACAGCCTTTGTGGCACGGCCCATAAACACAGGCAGAACACCTGTGGCCATAGGGTCCAGCGTGCCGGAATGGCCCACCTTGCGGGTGGAAAGGATGCCGCGTGCTTTGGCAATAACGTCAAAGCTTGTCCAGTCCTGCGGTTTATACAGAATAAGAATTCCGTTGCGGTCTACTGACATAATGCATTCTCCACTTCTTTGAGAATTGCTTTTTTCACAGTTTCAATACTGCCCACAACCTCACAGCCTGCTGCGCGGATATGGCCGCCGCCGCCAAGGGCAGATGCCAGGGCACAGGCATCTACAGTTTCACCTGTGCGGATAGACAGTTTGTAGTTGCCTTCTTCCTTCAGCGGACGGATGAGAATGGAAATATCCACACCTTCAAAGTTTCTTGGCATTGATGAAAGGCCGTCCAGATCGGTAGGATCCGGCTGGATTTCCATCATCACTTCCCTTGTCAGTGCCAGCAAGGCACATCTGTCATCAAAATAATATTCCAGATTGTTCAGCATAAATTTTTCCAGCTGAACTGCTTTTCTGCTTTTTGACATAAAGAATCTTTCCACCAGCATTGTGTGCTGTGCGCCCAGTTCCATAAGGCGGGCACCGATTTCGTGTGTCAGCGGTGTGGTGGAAGAATATTTGAAACAGCCTGTATCTGTGATAAGACCTGTGTACAGGCAGTCTGCAATATGCGGTGTGATATCTGCATTCATTGCAACCAGCAGTTCGTACATAACCTGTGCAGCTGCAGGATAGTCTGCGTACAGGCACAGATAGTTGGCATAGTTGCCGTTGGAGCCGTGATGGTCAATGCACAGGTCCACTTTATGGGCATATTCCATAAGGTTGTCCCCCAGCAGGTTCACACCTGCCACATCAACGCTGACCACATATTCCACGTCAAACTGATTGTCATAAACAGGTATTTCCAGATAATCATATTTTGACGGAATTCTGTTGTGACAGGCAACAGCACATTTTTTGCCCATAGCTGTAAGTGCGTGGCAAAGGGCAGCTGCACTGCCAAGTGTGTCACCGTCCGGATTTTTGTGGCAGAGAATAATAATATTATCCTTTTCCAGCAATAACCGGGCAGCGGCATTTATATCAATTTTAGTTGTCATTTTTGTTAATATCCCTTAATATCTCGTTGATCTTCTGGGCATATGCTGCGCCCTCATCTTTTACGAATGTGAATTCAGGACTGCGTTTGATACGCAGACGTTTGGAAAGTTCGCCTCTGATAAAACCCTGACCGTTTTTAAGAGCCTTGATTGCGTTGTTGCAGGCTTCGTCGCCTTCCAGAACGCTGATGTGCACTTTTGCATTTGTAAGGTCAGGTGCTGTTTCAACACGCATAATTGTAAGGAAACAGTCAAGACGAGGGTCTTTCATCTGAGATACTATAGAGATTAATTCTCTTTTGATGTCTTCGTTCAATCTTTCAACTTTTGTTGAAGCCATAGTGAATAACCTCCTGTAATTTATTGTAAAAGCGGTAAAATACCGCAATATTTTCTTATTTATAAGGGCCGATGAAGGCATCGGCCCCTACATATATTTTAAAGTTTTCAATAACGGGACGTCCGGGTGGCCGCCCCCTATGCAATATTATTATTGCAATCAGTCTTCTCTGTATTCTTCCATAATGAAGGATTCAAAGATGTCGCCTTCTTTGATATCGTTGAATTTTTCCAGACCGATACCGCATTCATAGCCGGCCATAACTTCTCTCTGGTCGTCTTTGAAACGTTTGAGTGAGGAGATTTCGTCTTCAACAATTACGATACCGTCGCGAACAACACGGATTTTTGCGTGTCTTGCAACTTTACCTTCTTTAACGTAACAGCCTGCGATTGTACCTGCGCTGGACAGTTTGAATACGTTACGAACTTCGGCCTGACCCAGTTCAACTTCTCTGAATTTAGGTGCAAGCATACCTTTCATAGCGTCTTTAACATCGTTCAGTGCATCGTAGATAACGCGGTACATACGCATTTCTACTTCGTGCTGTTCTGCATCCTGTTTTGCTGTGGCATCAGGACGAACATTGAAGCCGATGATGATAGCATTGGAAGCGGAAGCCAGCATAACGTCTGATTTGTTTACAGCGCCAACTGCAGCGTGGATAACTTTTACACGTACTTCGTCGTTTGTCAGTTTTTCCAGAGACTGTTTTACAGCTTCTGCAGAGCCCTGTACGTCAGCTTTTACAATGATTGGCAGTTCTTTCATTTCGCCCTGTGCAATCTGGCTGAACAGGTTATCCAGAGTAACTTTCTGAACAGCGTTGAATTTTTCTTCCTTGATTGCCTGCATACGTTTTTCTGCCAGTTCTCTTGCCAGTTTTTCATCTTCAACTGCGTCAAACAGGTCGCCTGCTACAGGAACTTCTGTCAGACCTGTGATTTCAACAGGTGTGGATGGACCTGCAACATCAATTCTTTCGCCTTTGTCGTTTGTCATTACACGCACACGGCCAACTGCTGTACCTGCGATAAGCACATCACCTTTGCGCAGTGTGCCGTTCTGTACAAGGATTGTGGCAACAGGGCCCAGACCTTTGTCCAGACGTGCTTCAATTACAGCACCTTTTGCACGGCGGTTAGGGTTAGCTTTGTATTCGTTTACTTCACTGAGCAGGTTAACATTTTCCAGCAGGTCATCAATGCCTGTACCCATTTTTGCAGAAACAGGTACACAGATTGTATCGCCGCCCCATTCTTCTGGTACCAGACCGTATTCTGTCAGTTCCTGTTTTACTTTGTCAGGGTTTGCTGTAGGTTTGTCAATTTTGTTGATAGCAACAATGATTGGAATTTCTGCTGCTTTTGCGTGGTTGATGGATTCAACTGTCTGTGGCATGATACCGTCATCAGCTGCAACAACAAGGATGGCAATATCTGTTACCATAGCACCGCGCTGACGCATGGATGTGAAGGCTTCGTGGCCAGGAGTGTCAAGGAATGTGATTGTCTTGCCGCCTGCAACTACCTGGTAAGCACCGATGTGCTGTGTGATACCGCCGGCTTCACCGGAAGTTACGTTTGTGTTTCTGATAGCATCCAGCAGGGATGTTTTACCGTGGTCAACGTAACCCATAACTACGATAACAGGAGGTCTTTCAACCAGTTCTGCTTCGTTGTCTTCCACTTCTTCAAACAGTCTTTCTTCGATTGTTACCACAACTTCTTTTTCAACTTTTGCACCCAGTTCTTCAGCAACGATTGCAGCTGTGTCATAGTCTACAACCTGGCTGATGGAAGCCATAACACCCAGCATCATAAGACGTTTGATAACTTCGCTGGCTGTAACTTTCAGACGGGAAGCAAGTTCGCCAACTGTAATTTCATCAGGAATCTGAACTTTAAGCTGTGCTTTTCTTGCTTTTTCCAGATGCAGTCTTTCCAGTTTTTCTGCTTCTGTTTCCTGTTTCTTTTTGGCGTATGGGTTTTTGGAGTTCTGTTTGTTTTTGTTGCCGAACTTCTGTTTGCCGCCCTGCTGATTTTTTCTCTGACCGCCGCCGTAGTTTTTTGTGCCGGCAAGTTCATCGTATTTTTCGTTGAACTTATCCATATTTACATTGGACTGACGTGTATCAACAGTAACTGTAACAAATTCCTGTCTTACAGTTTCCTGTTTTTCAGCTTTTGGCTTTTTGTTTGTCTTTGTTTCAACAACTGTGCCGTCTGCACGTTTCAGCGGTTCATTTGGATTATGAGGCTGTTTTGGCCGTGCAGGTTTCTGCTGAACAGGTCTGTTTTCCTGTTTCTTTGCAGGCTGCTGGCGGCTGTCACGGTTGTCTTTTCTGCCATCCTGTCTGAAATCTTTTCTGTCTTTGCTTTCTTTTGCAGGACGTTCGTTTCTGTCAGCCTTTGGAGCTTCTTTTGCAGGTTTTTTGTCCTGTTTTGGCTGTTCCTTTTTAGGCTGTGGTTTCTTTTCTTCTTTTGCTGCAGGCTTTGTTTCTTTTTTAGGTTCAGCCTTTGCTTCTTCTTTTTTATCAAGATATGTGGCAATATTGTCAATTTTGCCCTGCTGTGAATACAGTTCAAAAGCAATGTTTGCCTGTTCTTCTGTAAGAACTGTGGATTTTTTTATTTCTGTACCAAGAACTTCGCTGAGCTGTGTCAGTGTTGTTTTGGCGTTCAGGTTAAAATCAGATATAAGGTCGCTTGCTTTATATTTAATTACCATTTACAACTCTCCTTCTGGTTTAATTGAGTGCGTTGCGTGCCAGGATGGCCAGATTTTCGTCTGCCACGGCAAGAACGCCTGTCAGTCTGCCCGCAACCTGAGAAATCTCAAATTGGGTAAGACCTGTATTATGAACATCTGTGATATCTTCACAAAAGTATTTGACTCTTTTTATTGTTTTTTCGCTCAGGTCATCTGCGAGAAATACGATATGGGCTTCGCCACGGATAACAGCTGATTTCACCCGGTCAAAACCGCAAATCAGCTTGCCGGATTTTTTTGCAAGGGATAATGCAAACATAAGTTTATTCATCTGCTGTAATCTCCTGTTCCAGGCGGGCATAAATATCTTCGCTGATGGATGTTTCAAATGCTTTTTCCAGCTTTTTGCCTTTTATGGCAGCCTTCAGACATTTGATATCATTGCAGATATATGCGCCACGGCCCGGTTTTTTGCCTGTCATATCGATAGAAATTTCACCTTCGGCATTTCTTACCACTCTGATAAGTTCTTTTTTATCTTTTGAAGTGTTACAGCCGATGCATTTTCTCTGTGGAATTTTTCTGATAGCCATAATGTCACTCCTTTTCTTTATTATTCGCCGAAGTAGCCGCTTTCAGGATGGATATCAATATTATAGCCTGTTAAGCGTGCTGCAAGACGAGCGTTCTGGCCTTTGTTGCCTATGGCAAGGGAGAGCTGTTCGTCAGGTACTGTTACACGGCAGGATTTTGGCTGCTGTGACAGGATTTCAACGCTTTTTACCGCTGATGGAGACAGAGCAGCGCTGATAAATTCTGCAGGGTCTTCGCTCCATTTGATGATGTCGATTTTTTCGCCGCCAATCTGTGCGATAACATTTTCAACACGGCTGCGTTTTGTACCGATGCAGGCACCGATAGCATCAACGTTTTCATCTTTGGACCATACTGCCATTTTTGTTCTGGCACCTGCTTCACGGCTGATAGCCTTGATTTCAACTGTGCCGTCATAGATTTCCGGAACTTCCAGTTCAAACATTCTGCTTACAAAGCCAGGATGTGTTCTGGACAGCATGATTTTTGGACCGCGGTCTGTGGAGATAACATCTACCACGTATACTTTGATATGGTCGCCCGGTCTGATTTCTTCACCTGGGATCATTTCTTCTCTAGGAAGCACAAATTCGTTGGAACCGATCTGCAGGATAGCAGCGCCGGATTTTTCGCTGATTCTCTGTACAACACCTGTAACCAGTTCTTTTGCTTTGCCCTGCATATCTGCAAACAGCTGTGCTTTTTCAGCTTCTTTGATACCCTGACGGATAACGTTTTTAGCTGCGCCGATTGCAATGTAGCCAAAGTCTTTTGTTTTCAGCGGAATCTGCAGAACTGTGCCCAGTTTTGCTCTGGATTTGATTTTCTTTGCATCTTCCAGAGAGATTTCTGTATCCGGGTCGTATACTTCTTCAACAACTGTTTTCAGAATTACAACGGAAAAGTTTTTCTTTTCTGCGTCAACCAATACGTTTACGTTGCCTTCGTAACCGAGGTCTTTTTCTACTGCTACTTCCATTGCTTTTGTGATTTTTTCCAGCAGTACTTCTTTTTTAATGCCTCTTTCTTTTTCAATAACGTCAAGGGCTTCAAAAAATTCTTTATTCATTTTTCCTGTATCCTCCTAAAATAATCCTTCGTCATCACACAGTTTTACATAGGATGTTTCTTTTACAACCACATCCACAGACACACCGTCTTCTTTTTCGATTGTGATAACGCCGTCGTTATATGCTGTAAGTGTACCTTTTACTTCTTTCACGCCGTCAACTGCGCGGATAAGACGTGCCAGCACAACCTGGCCCATTTTCTTTTCAAAGTGGAAAGGTTTGGTAAGCTTTCTGCCCAGACCTGCAGATGAAACTTCAAAGTTATAGCTCTGTTTGATTGGGTCAGCTTCGTCAATCAGCGGGTCAACCGCACGGGACACAGCCACACATTCATCAATAAACACGCCTTCGTTGTCTTTGTCGATAAGAATTCTCAGAACCCAGTCCGGACCTTCTTTTTCAAAAGTAACGTCCCACAGGATAAGACCCTGTTCTTCGCAGATTGGTCTTGCCAGTTCTTCCACAATATCAGTTGCTTTTCTTCCTTTAGCCAAAGCAGATTACCTCCGTTTTTATATTTTGCTAAAAACAAGAGAGTGGGTTTCCCCACTCTCCTTTGCTTAGAATTAATTTACCGTAAATTATATTATCATATATTTTGTGATTTTGCAATAGTTTTTGTGTTATTTTTTGAAAGATTTGCTGAAAAATAAGGGAATTTACGGCAAATTACTGTTTTTCAAAATAAGGTCTCCATTCTATTTCAGCTTTCTTTTCTATTTCCTGCAGATATGGGGCAATCCGTGTGCTGTATTCTTCTTCTGTAACAGATGTACCATCTACAGAAAAAGAGCCATTCCACTTGTTAAAAGTTTTTTCAGTACAGCTGCCGTCTTTTCCATAAATATAAAATCTGTGTATCAGGTCTCTGCTATTGTAGCCAATCATACCATTGCTGAGTATTTCTATTCTGCCATTCATAGTCCACATCGGCGGTGTGTCAAACTGTATCAACTGGCCGTCAATATATGACCAAATCTCATTATCGATAAAATAACCCTGACGGATTCCCAGTATAAGTTCCGGCATATTATCGCCATTCATATCAAACAGGGCATAGTCATCCACATAATACATACGATAAAAATCATAATTGAATTTGTAGAATTTTTCTGACAATAATTTATTATAGGCATCAACTGCAGATTGATTATCCATTTCATCCGGCTGTATAAAAGGCTGATTATTCGGTATGCCAACCACTGCATGCCAATATGTAATCCAATTCAATTCAACCTCATTTTCCCAGGCTGACAAATAAGGGCCTGCCAGCCGGTTAAACTCTTCTTCAGTAACTTCTTTACCCATAAATTCATAATGATTATATGTAAGGTATACAAAAAAGCTGGTTCTTGTTGCTGTTCCGTTTTTATCGTATTGCAAAAATGTAAAAGTTGACCCTGTTGATGAACTGCGCGATGCAAGCATACCATTGGCAAGGATTTTTGTAGGGCCGTTCATAGAACAGTGTCCCGTATCTTCCCACCAATCTATTTTGCCTTCATCACTGTTGGCGCTGCCAACATAAATATGATAAAACCTGGATATTATCAGTTCGGGGATATCGTCCCCGTTCATATCATAAAAACAGAAAGAATCTATAAATTCCGTATGTTCTGCTGTGTAGGCAGCCCCAAGATAAGTCATATATATGCGCATGGCATTGTTGTATTCATCGCTTTTGGCACTGTCAAACGGAATAATACCATCCTTGACATACCGTCTGAATTCTGTATCCGAACTGTACTTATTTGTTGGAGGATTCATATCCAACTTTGAACTGCTTTGTGGCATAGAACTGCTTTCTGCCACTGACGAGGACTGTGGTACAGAACTGCCGTTTTCTATCTTTGACGAAGACTGCGGCACAGAGCCGGGCTGCCCTGCACTGCAGCCGCAAAGCAAAACCGAACATATTAAAATCAATGATATAATTCTTTTCATAATTTACCTTTATCAATAAATAATTTCTTCGTATAACTGTTCATATGGCGGCGTACAGGCTTTATCATACAGTGATATATAGTAATCACCTGTATTATGATATTCTTCTTTTGTTACCTGCACATCATCAATATAATACTCATTGCCTTCGCTTATATAGACTTCTTCAAGAGTCAGTGCTTTGTCAAAACTTCCGTTTTGATTATGTTTCCAGAAAATGTATCTGTCATAAGTACCCACACGATTATAGCCTGTCATACCATTTTCCAGTATACGAATATCTCCAATCCGGGCGGATATTATCTCTCCATTTACATAAGTATAAACCTTCGCATCTACCATAACAGGCGATCCCATACGCACCATCAGTTCCGGTATACCATCATTTTCAAAATCATACAGACAGTATCCTGTTATTGTATCGTCGCCCCAGCCCGGATAATGCCAGTTTTCAGTCTCTTTATGTAAATAATCGTTGAAGCTGTCTATTGCCCGATTGTACAAGGCACTTTTTGTAGAATCCTTTGCAAGAAAAATGTCCTTTGGCTTATAGATAAAATCATATATATCCAACCCGTTTGCTTCATAAGTATTCACAGGGGTTATGCTGTTTTGCTTTATAGAAACAACTAAATACTCATCCCCTGTCTTTTTCATAGTGAGAATTTCTTCGGTTGGGTCTTCAGAATAGAGCAAAATGGTATCTTCACTTACACGGCCGGATACACATAAAAAACTGCCCTTCGGCACTTCATAATCTTTTTTACAATACATTGTCTTGTTTTCCGGAACATATATACATTTTGTTCCGTACCCGTATTGGCGTCCATTTATGACATACCCATTGTCATTCCAGCTTTCCGGATATGTATCTTCACAGGAAATGCCCATATATTTTTGGAGATAGCTGTCCAGTTCTTCATAAGTGATTCGTGCATACTTCAGTTGACCGGCTGATATTTTGTCAAATTCAAAATCATATCCCAAATTTTTCAGAAATTCGATTTCTTCGGTATCACCTGCAGTAAGATATGGGTTTGTGCTGTCAAGAAATTTATCGTTGTAAACATCCCCACAAAGCCTTTCTGCTACTCTTTTTACAAGGACTTTCGCATCAATAGCATGATAATCCGAATTACTGCCCAGCAACGCTCTGACAGCCGGATATTCAGCTGATGTGCTGAATGCAAAAACTTTGTTCACTTCATTCAATTCTTCAACTGTAAGCCAGCGCCAGCGGTCTTCTGTATGTGAAGAATTACTGCCGGCTGATGAAACCTGTGGCACTGAACTGCTGTTTTCCAACACTGACGATGACCGCGGCACAGAGCCGGGCTGCCCTGCACTGCAGCCACAGAACAAAACTGAACATATTAAAACCAATGATATAATTCTTTTCATAACAAACTCCACTTTTTATTGATATAAGTGTACTTCTTTTGAAAAACAATATCAATAATTGTGACTGAACTGTCACCAAAAAAACGGCTGTGTTTCCACAGCCGTTTATATTATGTATTAAATTAATCTTTTCTGATTTCCATATCTTCCGGCAGGATAAGGCTGAGCAGGATTGAAACCACAAACACCACTGCAACCACATTTGCAGAGAAAACAGACTGCACTACTTCCGGGAAGATGTGCCACAGACCGATTTCGCTGGCTGATGTAAAGCCGATGCCGATGGAAAGTGACAGGGATGAAATGGTGATGTTTCTCTGTGTGAAGCCAGCCTGTGCCAGCATCTGTATACCGGACACTGTGATTGTGCCGAACATCATAATTGTACAGCCGCCAAGAACTGCTTCCGGCAGGGATGCGAAAAAGTTGCCCACCGGTGGCAGCAGACCTGCCATAATCATACAAGCCGCACCTGTGGCGATTGTAAATCTGTTTACAACCTTTGTCATATTGATAAGACCAACGTTCTGTGAAAAGGATGTAACAGGCGGGCAGCCAAACAGGGCAGAAAAGGCAGATGCAAAGCCGTCACAGGCAAGAGAACCGGAAATTTCCCCTGATGTGATTTCCCTGCCAAGACCGCCGGAAACCATTGCCGTGGTGTCCCCTATTGTTTCCGCCGCCGAAACCATAAAGATAATGGCCACAGAGAAGATGGCACCAACATTGAATTCAGGTACATATGGGAGAAGTTTTGGCAATGCGATAAGGCCGTCAGCAAATATAACAGACAGGTCAACCTTGCCCATAAATATAGCCACAATATAGCCGGCCACCAGACCGGCAAGAACAGACAGCTGTTTCAGATAGCCTTTGGAGTAGATATTCCAGGCAAGGCATACCACAAGGGTAAATGTGCCAAGAAACAGGTTCTGTGCAGAACCGAAGTCTTCGGCATAGCCGCCGCCAAAGCTTCTGGCGCCTACTGTAAACAGTGAGTAACCGATGGCAGTTACAACGGATGCGGCAACGATAGGAGAGATGATTTTTCTCCAGTATTTTGCAAACAGACCAACAACGCCTTCAAAGATACCGCCGCATATTACCGCGCCGATAACTGCAGGGTATCCGTAATTTACCGCCACAGTGCTGAGCACAGTTACAAAAGTAAAGCTGACACCCATAACAATAGGCAGCTTTGCACCTACTTTCCAGACAGGATACAGCTGGATAAGTGTGGCTATACCGGCCACAAACATTGCGTTCTGCAGCAGCATTGCAATTTCATTCTGTGGCAGTCCGGCGGCAGCGGCAATAATTGTGATTGGTGCCAGGTTTGAAACAAACATGGCAAGAATATGCTGCAGACCAAAAGGAATCGCTTTGTCCAGAGGGACACGGCCGTCAAGGCGATAAATATTGTCTACGCTGATTGAATTTTTCTCCATTTTACTTTCCTCTTTTTTAATTCCCTGTTTTAATTTTCACAACAGCTTTTTACTGTTTTAAAACACCCATTCACCGTTTTCAAACAGCAGAACAGTTTCTCCGTTTTCACACAGACCTGTGATTTTCATATCGGCAGAGCCAATCATCACATCTTCGTGGATAACAGACTGGTTTACGCCTTTTGCCAGCAGCTGTTCTTCGCTCATTTTTTCGCCGCCTTCCACTGTGCCCGGGTATCCTTCACCAAAGGCGATGTGACAAGCCGCATTTTCATCAAAAAGAGTATTGTAGAAAAGAATATTTTCCCTGTTGATAGGGCTTGTGGAAGAAACCAGTGCCACTTCGCCGATGCGGCAGGCGCCTTCGTCAGTTTTCAGCAGGCTTTCCAGCAGGTCTTTGCCCACTTTTGCATCAAAGTCCACAACCTTGCCGTCCTTGAAAGTGAGAACAAAACCGTCAATCAGACTGCCGTTGTAAACATAAGGTTTTGTGCCGTAGACAACACCGTTTACTTTGTCTTTATGCGGTGCTGTAAAAAGTTCTTCTGTAGGCATATTGGGGATAAATTCCACGCCCCGTTCACTGTATTCGCTTACACCGCCCCATATTCTGTCATCAGCCAGACCTACATACAGGTCTGTGCCGTTGGCAGATTCAAAATGGACTTCTGTCAGTTTCATTTCATTTATTCTGTCACGGCGGACTGCGGCAGCTTTTGCGTATTCTTTCCAGTTGGCAACTGCGTCACCTTCAACACGGCTCACTTTAAAGATTGTCTGCCACAGTTTTTCCACTGCTTCTTCTGCAGGCAGATGTGGGAAAACTTTCTTTGCCCAGCCTTTGCTTGGCACAGCAATAACACACCACTGTATGCGGGATGCCATTGTGTATGCGCGGTATTCTGCCAGGGCATTCATACGTGCCACGGAAGCTGCATTGATTTTTTTCATATCAAGACCTTTGTAGATTTCAGGGTCCTGACCTGTGATGGACAGTATGGCGGCACTGCCTTCTGACTGGATATACTGCAGGTAAGAGTCCTGTATCCACGGTTTCACATCACACAGAACTTCCTGCCGTGTGCGGTCCATTTTTATGCGGGACAACTGTTCGTCAGACCAGTTTACCACCACTTCCCTTGCGCCTGCATCATAGGCCGCTGTGGCACAGTGATGCACCAGGTCTGCCGCTGTGATTGGCGCGTTGATAATGAGCGTCTGGCCAGGCTGGATATTTACACCGGCCTTTACAGCCATTTCCCCATACTGTTTAAGCAATGTGTCGTTCATACATTTTACCTCTTTATAATTAATAGATTTATTTTAGCATAAACTGCAATATTTAAACAAGATGTACCGTCATTTAATATTTAACAGCCAAATTGTTAAGATTTTCTTAATTTTATCGAAAAACGATAAATTTTACTTGAAAATCAATAATATCTGTGCTAAATTATAGGCAAATAAAGGTATTGGAGCACTGTTATGGAATGGAATAAAGACAAAAGCCTGTGGCTGTCAAAAATATGTATCAAACTTTTTACTATAACAATGATTGTGGTGGCAGTTTTTGCACCGAAGATTTTTTCTTCGCTGATAGCAGTCAGGGTGGCATATCTGGGCGGCACACTGCCATACTTTCTCACCAGCACATATACCCTGTGTGTACCTGCCATAGTGGCACTGTACGGGCTGTGGCAGCTGCTGGACAACATTGAAAAAGGGGATGTGTTTATACATCAGAATGTGCAGATTATGCGCATGCTGTCCTGGCGGTGCATATTTGCCGGCGGCATATGCTTTGTAAGCAGTGTATATTATCTGCCGTTTCTGATTATTGCCGCTGCTGCAGGGTTTGTGGGCTTGCTGCTGCGAGTGGTAAAAAATGTGTTTGCACGGGCCGTGGAAATAAAAGAAGAAAGCGACTATACAATTTAGGCGGTGGAATATGTCAATTATAGTAAACATCGACGTGATGATGGCAAAAAGAAAAATCAGTGCCGGGGAACTGGCCGACAGAATTGGCATCACACCTGCCAACCTGTCTATACTGAAAAACAACAAGGCAAAGGCAATCCGCTTTTCCACATTGGAAGCACTGTGCAAGGCGCTGGAGTGCCAGCCTGCGGATATACTGGAATTTGTGGATGATTGAATTTGAATCCCCCAGTCACCTGCGGTGACAGCCCCCTTTAACAAGGGGGCCATACAAAAATCGTCCTTTATATAGCATCGTTTACAACTGAATAGATTTTCTGTAAGGAGTAACCTATGAATGAAAATACACGCACATCTATGGATAATGCCATAGGTGAAATTAAAGTCAGCCAAAAAACTGATATTCCGGCAACAAAATATGATAAAACCGACAGTTTATTCACAATTATGTATATTTTGCTGGGTTATGGTTTTGTAAGGTTTTTTATACTGGATTTTTATTATGAAAGCTTCCGGTTTACATTACCGGTATATACAGTGGCATATATTGCAACTGTTCTGGCTTATGCCAGAAGAAAAGGCATCACACCCCAGAAAGAAGCATATTTCTGGACAGGGGTAATGCTGTGTGTGGCATTTCTGTTTAAAATTGAAAACTTTTTCCGCCTGTTTATACAGACTGTTGTAGCGGCATACTTTACCGCTATGGCAGGCGGTCTGTATGGTGGCGGCACATCCGGCTATATATGGGCAGACGGCATACACACATTTATCAGTGCACCTTTTTCCCACTTTGTCAGCATATTCCCGGCTTTCTTCAGTCTGTTAAAAAAGAAAGACAGAAAGGGAAAGCTGAAATTATCCCCTGCTGTAGGTGGTGTGCTTATGGCGGCTGTGGCCCTGTGGTTTATTATGCCGCTGCTGATAAAGGCAGACAACAATTTTTTAAGCGTAATATCTGATTTTATAAAAAACCTGTTTACAGGCTTTAACCCCGGGGACGCAATGTTCACCTTTATGGTGCACGCCATACCCACTGTGCCTGTAGCCTGCTATCTGTACAGTTTGGGCTACAGCGTTATGAACAATACAGGCAGACTGTTTGACAAAAATGAACTGGACAACAGCCGTGAAAAGATAAGAATCTCCCCTGCCCTTACACTGAAAGTGTTTCTGTATATTGTATGCTTTGTGTATCTGCTATTTATAATGCTGCAGGCAGAATATCTGCTGGGGGCATTTATGGGCAGACTGTACGGCAATATGACCTATGCACAGTATGCCAGAACAGGCTTTTTTGAACTGTGCAAAGTGTCGGTTATAAATCTGACATTGCTGGCTATAGTGAATCTGCTTATTAAAAAGGAAGAAAACAAAGCTGTAAAACTGCCTATGCTGGTGCTGTGCGTGCTGTCATTGCTGTTGCTGTCCACCGCTACCGCCAAAATGGCAATGTATATCTGTGCCTACGGGCTGACAGTGAAAAGAGTGATAAGCACAGTGTTCCTGATGTGGCTGATTGCAGTGTTTGTGATGTGTATTATAAGACTGTATAAACCGTTCAATCTGGTAAAAGCAGCTGTGATAACAGGTGCTGTAATGTTCTGCGTGCTGTTTAGTTTTGATATAGGGCTACACAGTGATAATTTCAATGAGAAATATGGGTTTGAAGAAAAAACAGTACAGTTTGAAACAGTTTTTGATGGTGCAGTCTATCTGCCGGCCAAAAGTGAAATAACCTGGATAAATGTACACCACAGCAAGGACCCCCAAAATAGCTATTCCCTGTCAGACATAAATAAGTTTTACCGCATAATGCAAAATGCAGATTATACTGACCTGTCTTCTGTGCAGGATTTCCCGATGCGGGAAGAGTATTACATTATTACAGTATATCCGGACATGTTTGAAAACAAACCCGATGTGGTAATTTACTGTTATGAAAAAGACGGGCAGATTTTCCTTGAACAGCCATATAACGGCATATGGACAACCGAAGAGAACCTGCCATATATGTTTGACAATTACAGATTTTAACAATATTGACTTTTACCCCTTTTAAATATACAATATATTTGATAATCAAATTTAAAAGAGGTACATTATGAAAGCAAGAATTCCAAAACACAGAGAATTTATCATAGAAATTGCAGAAGATTACGAAAAGGCAGATGAATGCTGGGCAAAACTGCAGGAAATCTTGGATGAATACAAAAAACAGGGCAAATCTGTTTACACAAAAACATTTATCGAAGACAACGAAGATAAAGTAAAAGCCCTGCAGGAAATCTACGAATTCACATATACAATCGAAGAAAGATAATTTTTACAGGCAGGCGTGTTAAATTCGCCTGCTTTTGTTTTACTTGGAGGTAAATATGAAACTTTTTGACAGCCATGTGCATTATGAAGATGAAATGTTCAAGGATGACAGATACGAAAGACTGGACCATCTGAGAAACACAGATGTAAAATTTATTCTCAACTGCTGCAGTGACGTGGAAGTGTTTGACACAGTTATGGATATTGTGGACAAATATGACTTTGCCTACGGCAGTATCGGTATTCACCCACACTGGACAGAAGAAACACCGGACGATTATCTGGACAGAATCAGGGAACTGGTAAAACACCCAAAAATCGTGGCTATCGGTGAAATGGGTCTGGACTATTTCTGGAATGAACCAAAAGACCTGCAGGAAAGAATTTTCAGAGAACAATTGGAACTGGCAAAAGAACTGAATATGCCAGTAATCATCCACGACCGCGACGCCCACGAAGATACCATAAAAATTCTGGAAGAATACAGACCAAAAGGCATTCTGCACCGCTATTCCGGCCCTGTGGATATTCTGAAAAGAGCCTTTGATATGGGTATGTACATCAGTTTCAACAATGACCTGTCCTACCCTATGTGGAATGCCGGCCCTATCGCCTGTCTGATGGAAACACCGTGGGACAGACTGCTGATAGAAACAGACTGCCCATACGCACCGCCATATGAAAGGGAAAACGACCGCTGTGAAGCATACGATGTGGCAAATGTGGTTAAAATCATTGCCCAGCTACGCGGCGTAAGCGAAGAATTTGTGGCACAGAAAGCACTGGAAAATGCAATGAGAGTGTATGAAATCAAACTGTGATTTTTACACAGAATCATAACAAACGGCAGATATAATTGAATTATAAAGAATTGCAGTTCACTTTTTTAACTGTTGTGTAAGGAGGTAATATTATGCTTTTTGAAAGAACATATAAAACCAGGCACGAGCATCTGGTGGAATATCTGGACAAAAGTCTGACCTATGGCGCTCATCCCCTGCCAATAGCAGAAAAAAGCGACACCTGCCACCACGGTGTAAAAACCAGTGTGCGCATGTACTGGGAAGTAAATACATACTGTATTATAACCAGCACGGGATATAATGTAAGCCTGCGTGCACAGCTGCCGGACTCTGTAATGCCGGAAAGAATTCTGGACCGATATGACCCTTACTCCACAGTAAATGATTACTGGAAACGCAGGGAGGTGTAAGCTATGGCAAAATTTGAAATAAAAATCAAAGCCGACCTTGACCATCTGATGGAATATGTGCAGAACAGCCTGAACCCGGATTTCCTGCCAATCACACCTATCGAAACAATAGAAAAAGAATATGATGATGTGATAATCATTTTCAACAGATATGCCGCCAATGCAGGCAATGTTATGGCAATCTACACTGTGAAAAAAGGTGAAGAAGAAATCTGTGTGGAAATACTGAATGCCGGTCATTTTACTCAAAAATGGGTGTATGAAGATGGCGGTGATAAATATGTGCAGTATCTTGCTGATGTTTTTGCCGCATATGACCCGGACAAAACAGGAAAGGAAAACATATATATCCACCCGGATTTTATGAAAAAACTTGAAAAGGATATTGCCAGCGGCAATCGCAGTGCTTCATACGGAAAAGCACCTTTAGGGCTTTCAATCCTTAAATTTTTCAGAAAATAACAAGCAAAAACAGACACCATATGGTGTCTGTTTTTTATTCTGCTTTTGCATTGTCAAGGTTGGCCACTACTTTTGCAAGCAGGGTTTTTAATGTGCTGATTTCTTCCTGTGTCATATTGTTGATAAGATTTCTTTCAAAATTTTCAATGGAATTATGATGCGCCCGGCTGACTTTTTTTGCCTTGTCTGTAAGAACCAGTTTTTTCAGTCTGGCATCTGACATTACAGACTGGCGGATAACATAGCCGTTTTTCTCCATTGTATTGAGAACACTGGTGACAGATGAACGGCGGATTTTGAATTCTGCTTCTATGTCCTTCTGATATACATCCCTGTTCATGTTATCATTCTTTTTGATAAATCCCAGTATACGCGCCTGCAGACCGTTCAATTCAGTTCTGTCAAATGATGAATCCAGCACAACTTTAATCTGATGTGCGGCAATAAGAATATCCTTGCCCACTTTTTCAAAATTCTCCATACTCACTCTCCCTGGTTAGAATTCTAATTGTTAGATTTCGTACTAATCACAATTATAACATTGTATTACTTGGTCGTCAATTATTTATAATACAAAATTCAAAAAAACAGACTGCAGATGCAGCCTGTTTTTACACTTTTTCATATATTTTTACCGATATTTTATCTCCGTCACACACAAGCAGGCAATTGCAGCCTGCCTTCAGCCTGCCTGTAACAATCATATCACTTACAGGTGCGTATACAAATGTGCTGATGGCTGAGCGGATATTTCTGGCACCCGAAGTGCTGCCTGTGGCTTTTCTACATATAAAACAGATGACATTGCTGTCATATTCAACGGTGATTCCCAGTTTTTCAAGCCTTTTGGCGGTTGTTTCCATATGGCGGCAGGCTATCTGCTGCAGCTGCCGTTGGGTCAGTTTTTCAAAAACAACTATTTCATCAATTCGGCCGATAAATTCCGGCGAAAAATGGGCCTTTACCGCATTTTTCACATTATCTTCTGCACTGATTTCTGCTGTCTTTTCAAACCCCAGCAACATTTCTTTTTTATCCAGCAGGTCTGCCCCGATATTTGATGTCATTACTATAATACTGTTTTTAAAGCTGATTTTCTTGCCGCGGGAGGTAGTGATAAAGCCTGTGTCCATTGCCTGTAAAAGCAGATTGTGCAGGTCAGTATGGGCTTTTTCAATTTCATCAAACAGCACCACAGACCGGTTACGGGCCAGCATTTCCTTTTCAAGAATGCCTCCATCGTCATATCCCACATAGCCAGGAGATGAGCCTGTCAGCCTTGAGATGGCACTTTTTTCGCTGTATTCGGTACAGTCAATGCGCACAAGGGCATTTTCTCCGGGGAAAAGCAGGTCTGCCAGCATTTTGCAGCTGTGGGTTTTGCCCACTCCTGTGGGGCCGCAGAATATAAAAGTGGCCACAGGCCTGTCCGGGTCCTGCAGGCCGGCACGCCAGCGCCTTATGGCATTTGCCATAGCTGTAACAGCTTTCTGCTGCCCTGTAATCCTTTCAGCCAGCAGTTCTTCAAAAGGCTGTGACCGGGGACTGCACATCTGCGCCGGTGAAATGCCTGTTCTGCGGCTGATAACCTGTATGACATCATTTTCCGTAACTGTGGTATTGCCTGCCACACGGGCGCTGGCACAGCTCTGGTCAAGGATATCCACCGCCTTGTCAGGCAGAAAACGGTTGATAATATGTTTTATGGACAGTTCGACGCTGGCCTGTATTGCCGTGTCATCTATAGACAGATTGTGGTATTCCTCATACCTGTCCTTCAGCCCTGCCAGTATCTCCACAGCCTGGGCGGATGTGGGCTCCTGCACTTCCACCGGAGAAAAACGTCTTTCAAGAGCGGCGTCTTTTTCAATTGTGCGGGCATATTCGTCCCTTGTGGTTGCACCGATAATCTGCACGGCACCTCTGGCAAGGGCAGGTTTCATAATATTGGCGGCATCTATCGCCCCCTCTGCCCCGCCTGCAGATACAATTGTGTGAATTTCATCAATAAACAGGATAACATCCTTGTCCGAAGCAGCGTCATCCATAACCGATTTTATCCTTTCTTCAAAATCTCCGCGGTATTTTGTGCCTGCCAGCAACCAGGCCATATCAAGGGAGTATATTGATTTGCTTTTCATTGCGTCCGGCACATTGCCCCGTGCAATAAGGTTTGCCAGACCTTCCACAATGGCAGTTTTCCCCACCCCTGCCAGCCCCACAAGGCAGGGATTGTTTTTCTGACGGCGGAGAATTATCTCTGTCAGCTGTCTGATTTCATTTTCCCTGCCGATACAGGGGTCAAACGGGGCAAGCCTTGCCATTTCGGTAAGGTTCTTTGAGTATTTATCAAGAATCCTGTGTTCCTTTCTGCCTTTTGCTGTGGTGGAAAAGCCTGCCGTGCCTTTGCGTATGCACAGCTGTTCTGCTTTTTTATAAAAATCCGGGGAATTTTTTGTAAGCGTGGATATAATCTGATAAGCCATACAGCTGTCACTGGATGAAATGCTGCACAGTATTTCATTTACTCCTGCAAATGTTTTTCCATTGACAGTTGCTTTGTTATATGCATTTTTCAGCACAAGCACCGCGTTTGTACTGAAATCTTCTTCTGTCAGTCTGGTGGGCTGACCACAGCCCAGTACATTCAGTGCCACATTGTATACGCAGGCAAAATTTATATCATATTCTGCCAGCAGGTCTGCCGCATCAGATTTGCCACAGCTTAAAATACCCATCAGCATATGTTCCGTGCCCACTGTGATATGCCCCATTTTGCCGGCTATATTTATGGCGGCAGTTATTGCCCTGCTGCCGCTTTCTGAAAAATTCCTGAATTTCTGCATTTTACTTTTACCCCGTTTTGTTACTGAATATATTATTATTGAAAAATTTCAGCCATATACAGAGAAAAACTGTAAAAAAACATTTTATTAAATATATTTATATGGTATTATAAAGGAAGAATAACGGTTTATTATCAAACCAATTTAATAATATAGTTTTCGGAGGTATGCTTATGGCAAGATATGCTATAATCGGCTTTGGCTGTGCCGGTTACTACGGAGCAAAGGCTATAAGAGAAAATGATGCTGACGGCGAAATAGTGGTGTTTTCAGAGCATATGGCCCGGCCATACAACCCTATGCTGACCACCTATTACGCTGCAGGCAAAATTCCATATGATGCCATGTTTCCATTTGGCAGTATGAAAAAAATAGCCGGGGAACTGAAACTGCAGGTACACACAGGCACAAAAGTTCTTGGGATAAACAGTGCAGACCGCAGTCTGCAGCTGGCTGATGGCAGTACGGAAAAATTTGATAAAATTCTGATTGCCACAGGTGCACGTGCTTTTGCACCGCAGATTGCAGGTCTGGATGCTGAAAACACATTTTATATGCGCACACTGGATGACGCACAGAAACTGAAAGATGCGGTGGAAAGCAGCAAATACAAATCCGCATTGGTAGTGGGTGCATCAATGGTAGGCATCAAGGTGGTGGAACTGCTGAATGCAAAAGGCATAAAAACCACATTGGCCGATATGGCAGACAGAATTTTCCCTCTGGCCGCATATGAAAACGTGTCAAAGGAAATTGAAAGAAGAATCAGTGCAAAAGGTGTGCAGCTGGCACTGGGTGCTTCCCTGCGCAAATGTGAAAAGGCAGAAGGAAGCTGGCTGTGCACAATGAGCGATGACAGCACTGTACAGGCCGATATGATTGTGCTGTGTATAGGCACAAGGGCAGCCACAGAGCTGGCTGATGGAAATATAAAGGTCAACCGCGGTATTGTGGCAGACAGCAATATGCAGACCAGCTGTGAAGGCATTTATGCCGCCGGTGACTGCTGTGAAGGCAGAGAACTGCAGAGCGATGAAAAAATGATTATCGGCCTGTGGGCAAACGCCGCATATCAGGGCATGACCGCCGGGGCAAATATGGCCGGGGCAAAAGCAGAATTTGACGGCAACTTTATGCACAACATCACACATTTTATGGGTATGGATTTTATCGGTTTCGGGGACAACAGAAAAACCGGTAAAGTTATCACATCCGGTGATATTACACAGGGGCTTTATGTGGAAGCCGTTATCAGCGAAGACGGACTGGTGGGTGTAAATATCCTGGACAATTACCGCATAAGCGGTGCTGTAAAGAACTATCTGTACCGTATTATCCGGGAGAAAAACGCAGAGATTTCTCCTGTGCAGCGCGGGATCCTTATCAAAGAGGGACTGCGCCCATCATTTATAGAAAAAATGGAGGGAACATACAATGGCTGATTACGATGCATTGAAAGCCAAAATTCCGGGCGAAGACACCGGAATAGAAGTTAAACATACAATATGCGCCATCTGCTCCCCTGCCCCACACTGCGGGCTGACCTGTTTGGTAAAAGACAGCAAGGTTATCAAAGTGGAAGGCTGGAAAGAACATCCGGACTCAAACGGTGCTCTGTGTACAAAAGGTCTGTCCAACAAGGAATTCCTTTACCGCGAAGACAGAATCCTGTATCCTATGCGCCGTGTGGGCGAAAGGGGCGAAGGCAAATTTGAAAGAATCAGCTGGGAAGAAGCCTATGCTGAAATTGCCCAAAAATTAAATGGCATAAAGGCACAGTACGGCGCCGACAAGGTGGCATTTTACTCCGGCTACAACAAATGGTACCGCAGTATGCTGGCGCGCTTTGCACACTCCTTCGGCAGCCAGAGCTATGGCACAGAACATTCTTCCTGTTTTGCTTCCGGTCTTATGGCATGGCAGTGTGCCACAGGTATGGAAATGGGTATGAACCTGATGGCAAAACTGTTTATCGGCTGGGCCGCAAACGGATATTACTCAATGTACAAGCTGCCTATGGGTATTGAAAAGCTGAAAAAGCTGACAGGTATGAAATACATAGTGGTTGACCCGCGCATCACACCTGCTGCACGGCGTTTTGCAGACCTGCACCTGCGTCCAAGACTGGGGACAGACGGTGCCCTGGCGCTGACAATGGCAAATCAGCTGATACAGAACGGCTGGATAGACAAAGAATACATAGACAAACACGTACACGGCTTTGAACAGTATGCCGAAAGCGTAAAAGAATACACTCTGGAAAAAGGTGAAGAGCTGACAGGCGTGCCTGCCGCCGATATATGGAAGGCTGTTGAAATGATACGCGATGCACAGACAATGTCCATTTCTGAAAGCAGCGCACCATTGGCACACCATCACAACGGCATGCAGAACTACCGCTGTATTATGTCCCTGCTGGCCATTACCGGCAACATAGGCACACCGGGTGGCCAGAACCCAAGCGAAGGCTCTTTCTCTGAAAGAACCACAGGCTATGAAACCCACGAAAGGGAATTTATGTTTGAAACATATCCGGAAAACGTGGATAAGGCTGTAGGTGCTGATGTGCATCCGCTGTGGTATGAGCTGAGAAAGGATATGCAGGCCAATGACCTGGCACAGAATATTCTCAACCAGGATGAAAAATCCATCAGGGCACTTTATGCCCACGGTATGAACTACCGTATGTTTGCTGAAGACGGCAAAGTGCTGGAAGCATTCAAAAAGCTGGATTTCTTTGTTGATGTAGACCTGTTTATGACAGACAGTGCAAAATGGGCCGATATTGTTCTGCCTTGCTGCACATCAATGGAAAGAAGCGAATTCAAAGGCTATCCGGGCGCACACATCATGTACACCAAGCCTGTTGTTGAACCATTGGGTGAAAGCAAACGTGACGTTGATATTATCACAGAACTGGCAAATGTGATGAAACTGGATGACCCTCTGCTTTGCTCCGGCTATGAAAACTGTGTGAGACACATTCTGCGCGACCTGCCTGTTGACCTGGATATGGTTATGGCCAGCGATGATGTTGTCAAAGTTGAAGGCGTAAGTGTGAAAGACGGCAAATGGTATATGGAAAACGGCTGGCGCACACCTACAGGCAAGATAGAACTGTACAGCGAAGTTATCGGCGCCCATCCGGAATGGGGACTGAACCCGCTGCCAAGCTATACACCGCCAATCAACCCTGACCCGGAAAAATGGCCGTTTATGCTTTGTTCCGGTGCAAGACTGCCAAATGTTCTCCATTCACGTCTCCACGGCAGTCCGTGGCAGCGCAGCCTGCTGCCGGACCCGACAGTGGAAATGCACCCTGCAGACTGTGAAAAACTGGGCATTGAAATGGGCGATGATGTGGAAATCATCACTTCAATCGGCAGTTTGAAATTCAAGGCAAACCCGACACATACAGTCAAGGAAGGACAGCTGTTTGTTTACCACGGCTATCCTGAAAGAGATATAAACAGCATTATTCCGTACAGGGAAATCTGTGACCCGTATTCCGGTTATCCTGCATACCGCAGTGTTTACTGTACAGTAAGGAGGGCTGACTGATGGCAATGAAAATAGAACTTGATATTTCCCGCTGCTGTGCCTGCGGTGCCTGTTCAATAGCCTGTATGGACCAGAACGATATTGACCTGTCCACAGGCGTAAGACCTTTCAGAACAGTTTTCAGACAGGAATTCAACAAAGGTAAAAATGTGGAATATTACTCCATTTCCTGTATGCATTGTGAAAATGCACCTTGCGTGACTGCCTGCCCGTCCGGCTGTCTTTACAAAGATGAAGAAACCGGACTGACACTGTATGACAACACCAACTGCATCGGTTGCCACAGCTGTGCAATGGCCTGCCCGTTTGGCGCACCAACCTTTGGCGAAGATGACAAGATGACTAAATGTGACGGCTGTTATGACAGGGTGAAAGCCGGTCTGCAGCCTGCCTGTGTACAGGCCTGTTTCTTCCGTGCACTTACTGTGGTGGATACAGATGCAAATGACCTGCCGTTTGACTGTTCGCTTATCAAGCAGTGTGACGAACTGGTTAAAAAACAGAAATAAGTATAAAAAGCAACCTTTACAGGTTGCTTTTTCTTTGTTTTATCATTATTATGTGATATAATCGGTGTATGCAAAGGAGGTGTGGCAGTGTATAACAACAATGAAAACAATGCTGTAAAGCGTTTTGTGGAGAAAAGAAGTTATTTCCGCAAATATGATACTTTATGTATTTTCAGCCTTGTATTGTATTCAATTCTTATGGAAATGCTTTATCCCCGCGGTGTTCCTGCACAGTACAGAAACATACAGGCGCGGACGGTTGCCCTGTGGATGTTGGTCCTTTTCCTGCTGAACCGTTATATAGGTCACGACCTGTCCATCTGCCCGATGTGCAATAATCTGATACCTACGATGGAACAGAAAAATTCCGGCACTATGGTACGGGGAAACGGAGACCTGCCGGACCGCTGCCCATACTGCAACACAAATTTCTATAAATACAAATAAACAGGAGCCTTTTGGCTCCTGTTTTTATTTTTTGTAATTATCAAACTTCCAAACTGGCACACCTTTGACTGTTTTCACTTGATTTACTGTAATATTTTCATCATAGCACTCTTGTAAATATCTTAAAACAAATTCGCAATCCTTTGATACTAAATACACATCATCTCTCTCAATTAGTGCCAACGCCGGATTCGATATATTTAAAGCCTGAAGATAGTTATTAAAATAAACTTGTCCATAAGTCCAATCTCCTGCAGATATATTATGCTTCATAAACTCACTAGTTGGAAGTTTTCCTTTGGACATATAATACTGTGTAATCTCTTTATGCCACTCTCCCCATATATATATATCAGTATTATTTACTGTCTCATCAAACACTTTTATATGATTATCGACCCTACTACAAATCGCGAATTGAGGGATTTTAAAGTCACTATCTCTGTATTTAAAGCCAACATTCCATAGTAAAAGAATACATGTTATTAAAATAACTACTTTACTTTTTTTACAAACTATTATTCTTCTATGAAGCAAAATCCATGAAATCATTATTAAATCTATAACTATCACTGATAACCAAACATGAAAAACCGACCTACCTTTAATTGTAAAAAACAATAATATAATTCCTGATCCTACAAAACATAAAATTGATTGTAATATTGTATACCATGGAAATCTATTTGAGTGCAGTAAATACAAAACAGTAAATGCATAAATAAATGTTCCGAACAAAGCACTTTTCTGCCGCCACACAACACTAAACATATCTTTCAATGCCAAAGCCACACCTTTAAAAGACAATTGGTATGCATTCACAGAACTATAACGAGCAATTAGCTTGAATAAATCTGCATTCATTTTTCCTGTATCAAAAATGCTCCAATTAGTGGCTGCTAAATATTCTATTTCTGTAATATCCAGATTTAAATCTTGAACTTGGCTATATTGTTTTACCGGATAGTCTTGTATCTTCACTCTGTATCTATCATATTCAACAGAATTAATATAGACATCAGACTTCATTACTGCAAATCGAGTTAACACCAATCCGACAATAACTATAGACAGAAATAAAAAAGGCTTTACATATACCTTTATATTTCTCTCATTATCAAAGCATACATCTGCTATAATTTCCAATACAATAAAAGGAATTATCAACATAAAACCTTGTATTCTCCACATACAGCCTATGCCAAGTAATATTATTCCAACTATACATTTCCATATTTCTTTGTCATGAACATATGAAAACATTAAAATTAATCCAGTTGCCGAAAAAAGACTTGCATGTATAGTATAATTATTATTCCATATATTTAATAAAAAGCAAACAGAAATAATTGATATAATTATAAATAATTTAACTATATCGTCATGTGAACTATCTAGAATCAAATATATTAATATGGTAACTACCATAATTAATAATATATTAGAAACTAAAAGATAAACATCAGCAAATGGTAATAAATCTGACAATCTACCAATTATATTACACAACAACGGATGCAAATAAATACTATATGTATCATCGCTAAATTGCTTATTAAGCACCAATGAGAGGTTAAAATTATCTACAGCATTATACAACCTTGTAAAACATTTAAATATAAAAAGTATAAGTATACTTACAGATAATGAAAATATAATTCTTTTCATTGAGGACATTTTTTTATGTTTTTTCACTCTACTATCACCTAATATATTATTTTTTATTTTTTATGTACGCTAATAAAGCTGTACAGCCTGCGAATATATCACGATAAGTGGTTTCAAAATCGCCGGTATACCAGGGGTCTGCCACATTACCGCCGCCCACAAAGTCCATCAGCTTGTGGATTTTGTTCTGCGGGTCAGATGGGATGATGTATTTTATGTTGCGCATATTGTTATCATCCATACAGAGAATAATATCGTACTTGCTGTAATCTTCTTCTGTTATCTGCACCGCGCGCTTGCCGCCACAGTCTATGCCGTGCTTTGCCAGTTCCCTGCGGGCAGGCGGGTAAACAGGGTTGCCCACACCACGCCAGATTTCCTCTGTGCTGGTAGCGCAGGAACTAATGTAAAACTCATCTTCCCCGCCCTGCTTTTTTACCATATCTTTTAAAATAAACTCTGCCATAGGACTGCGGCAGATATTGCCGTGGCACAAAAAAAGCACCTTAATCATGCATTTTTACCTCTTTATAAATATTTATAAGTCTATTTTTTGTATAACTTGCACAATAAAATCAAGTTGTGGGCGACGTAAAACTACGTCACTCTACATAGGTTTTTAAGCAATTGGCGTACTAAATGGGGTACCACAGCATGGATTTTTGCCCCATTCGCACTGCCTGTATATGCTTTTCACCCAAATCTTCTCAAGTTTTCCTGCTTTGTCTGTCCACCGCTGAAAGCTACAATCTGTGCCATGGATTCTTCGGCTTTCTCATAGCTGTTATGGGTGTAAACATTCAAAGTGACGCTGGCATCGGAATGCCCCATCAGATACTGCAGACTTTTCAAATCCATGCCTGCATTTGCCATGTTTGTACAAAATGTGTGTCGGAATACATGAGGTGTGATACGTGGAAGGGGAATGATATTTTCTTCATTGTACTTCTCGCACAGCCTCTGCACTACTTTCTGGACGTGCATGGCCACCTTTGGATTGCCGTTCTTGTCCAGTAAAATAAATCCGGCGTATCCATCTATCATGACTTCCTTTTTCTGTTTCTTTCGGTTGGAAAGAATGTTGTAGAAGCTCTCATAGACTTCATCGCTCATTGGTATGTAGCGACAGCCACATTCCGTTTTTGTTTTCTCAATATAGCGTTTTCCATCCTGTGTTCTGACCAGCTGATGATCCACACGGATTCTTCTGCGGTCAAAATCCAGATCTGCAATGGTCAGTCCGCAAAGTTCACTGATTCGCATTCCTGTTCCAAGCAGTATCTTGATTTCATCCAGATATCTGCAGAAGTGTTTGTCATTCTTTGTGAACTCCAGAAACTGCTCCTGCTGCTTTGGGGACAGTGCAACTCTTTTCTGTGTGTTGTTTGGGATAATATCAAGACGGAACTCAAAAGGATTCCTGCGGATAATATCCTCGGTGTAAGCCATCTGAAAGGCCGGTTTTACCACACCACGGATACTTGCAATGGTGCTGTAGGAATAACCGTCATCATAAAGCTTGATAAACCACAGCTTTGCATCTGACATTTTGATGTCACGAATAATTCTCTGACCGAAAGGCTCTTTCTTCACAACACTCATCACAAACTTGTAGCCTGTGGTTGTGTTGTAGCGGACACCACGTTTCAGGCTGATATAACGCTCCAGCAACTGAATAACTGTGATTTCGCCTCCGGCATAGTCAATTCCTTCGTGACGCATCAATTTGATTTCATCTTCTTTCTGGCGAAGCTTCATCAAATCCATGTCATAAATGGAACGACGCTTTTTATTGGCATCTGTGTAACGGAATTCATACATTCCGTTTTTTCTTTGGCTCTCTCCTGTACGTAAAATACGTCCTTTGTTATCTCTTCTTTTTTCAGACATATTCAATCTCCTTTCTGATATGAAAAGAGCCCTGATATGACGTACATGCAACGAACGAACCAACTTCGCCGCATTCCTATTTTATCATATCAAGGCTCTCTT
This sequence comes from Oscillospiraceae bacterium, assembly GCA_017483145.1. Taxonomy (GTDB): domain Bacteria; phylum Bacillota; class Clostridia; order Oscillospirales; family Ruminococcaceae; genus RGIG3102. Next base: position 33,777 of record JAFULT010000112.1, read on the forward strand.
TTCTATGGGAATCTTCACATGTTAATGGTGATTAAAGTGAGTAACACTGTTCTGTGAATTTATCCAGCTGTTTTCTTTTAATCAGTCGCTTTGTACCAACCCACAGCACAAAGTCGCATCTGTCGCTGTTTGTGATTTCCCTTAATTTATTGATACCGATACCGGAATAAGCAGCAGCTTCTTCCAATGTGAGATTAGTCTTTTCCCAGATAGGAACTTCTTTCATATTCTAAAACCTCCTGTATTTAAACGATGAACTGGCAAAGTGGC
>JAFULT010000113.1 GCA_017483145.1 Oscillospiraceae bacterium
TCAGACAAACGATATCGGCCGTGAAAACTGGAGACTCACAAACGAAGCATTTGAACTTACATTTGCAAACAACCCTAATGCTATCCGTGTTTACAGCCAGAATACATTTGCTGATCCTGTAACATATCAGAGCTTCCTTGACGCAGGTCACGTAACAGGTTCCGGTACAGATATGTTCAGATACGGTCCGCTGAAAATGTTTGTTGACGGTTCCCTTGGCGCACGTACAGCTCTTATGAGACAGCCATACGCTGACGACCCTACAACTTGCGGCGTACCAACTATTCCGGTGCCAGACTTTGAAGCAATGGTAAAAATGGCTGATGACAACAACTGCCAGGTTGCAGTTCACGCTATCGGCGACGGTGCTATCGAAATGGTTCTCAATGCTTATGACAAAGTTATCGAAAACGGCAACAACAAAAACCGTCACGCTGTAGTACACGCACAGATCACAGACAACGCTATGCTGGAAAGATTCAGAGCAAGCGATGTTCTGGCACAGGTACAGCCAATCTTTATCCACTATGATATGAACGTTGTAGCAGAACGCTGCGGCGAAGAACTGGCTTCCACATCCTATGCATTCGGCGACCTGTACAGAATGGGCGTTCACACATCCTACGGTACAGACTCACCTGTAGAAAACCTGCAGCCGTTTGAAAACCTGTACTGCGCAGTTACAAGAAAACGCCTTGACGGTGCACGCACATACCGTGAAGACCAGTGCGTTGACATCTATGATGCAATCGACCAGTACACAATCGGTTCCGCTTACACAGAATTTGCAGAAAACAGAAAAGGCCGTCTGATGCCGGGCTTCCTTGCTGACTTTGCAGTTCTTGACAGAAACATCTTCACAGTTCCATCAGAAGAAATCAAAGATGTGAAATGCGTAAGAACAGTTGTTGGCGGCAACACAGTATTCCAGAGATAATTCGGACAGATAATCTGAATATTAAATACTTTCCTGACAAAACGGGGTGATGATAATCACTCCGTTTTTCGTATGTATATTTTCGGTCAATCAAAAACAGGACACCCCGGTGTGTCCTGTTGGTTTTATATTTTAGAAATACATACTGTTTTCCGGGAAGATATCATTGCAGGTTGTTCTGATACCCAGTTTTTTCAGAGTGGAGGCATCGCCTGTTCTCAGCATTACAGATGAGTGCAGGTCTGCGCCGCGCAGTTTTGGCAGCTGTGCCAGAGCCAGCTCTACAGTAGGGTTTGTGTTGCTTGCCACAGTCAGTGCCAGCAGCACATCGTCCAGTTTCAGTGCAGAAGCCTTGCTGCCCAGCACATTTCTCTTCAGGTCCAGGATTGGCATCAGTACACTGGCAGGAATCAGCTGGATAGCATCGTTGATGCCGGCCAGATGTTTCAGCGCATTGATGGTTGCAGCACTTGTGGCGCTCATTACATCGCTGGCTTTGCCTGTGATGATTGTGCCGTCCTGCAGTTCATATGCAGTTGCCACCCTGCCGCTGGTCTGTGCTTTCAGGTTGGCAGGTGCCACACAGGGACGGTCCACATCCGCTGTAAGTCCCAGCTGATTCAGCAGGCTTTCCAGTTTTTCCACCTGATTGATGCTTACTTTACCCAGTTTATAGTCACACAGGGCTGTATAATATCTGTATATGATTTCTTGTCCGGAGGCATATCTGCAGGCTTCATCATCGATAATTGCATTGCCCACCATATTTACGCCCATATCAGTAGGTGAACGGTAGAAGTTTTCGTCACCTGTAATATTTTTAAGTATTGTTTTCACAATAGGAAATGCTTCTACGTCACGGTTGTAGTTTACTGTTGTTTCACCATAAGCTTCCAGATGGAACGGGTCAATCATATTCACATCCAGCAGGTCAGCTGTAGCAGCTTCATATGCCAGGTTTACAGGGTGTTTCAGTGGCAGATTCCACACAGGGAAAGTTTCAAACTTTGCATATCCTGCATAACGGCCGCGTTTGTGTTCGTGATAAACCTGTGACAGGCATACAGCCAGCTTGCCGCTGCCAGGGCCCGGTGCTGTGATAACTACCAACGGCTTTGTTGTTTCCACAAAGTCATTTTTGCCGTAGCCTTCGTCGCTTACAATCAGTTTCACATCGCGTGGATAGTTTGGGATAGGGTAATGTTTATAGCTTTTAATACCCAGATTGTGCAGTTTTGCAATAAAGTTGTCTGCGGCGGCCTGGTGATTGTATTTTGTCAGCACAACGCCGTTTACAGAAATACCCATTGCCTTGAATTCGTCTGTCAGACGCAGGATATCCATATCATAGGAAATACCCAGGTCAGCGCGTACCTTTGTTTTTTCTATATCATCTGCAGAAATGCAGAAAATTATTTCTGTGTCATTGCTGAGAGTCTGCAGCAGTTTGATTTTTGCATCAGGTTCAAACCCCGGCAGAACCCTTGAAGCGTGAAAATCGTCAAAAAGCTTGCCGCCAAACTCCAGATAGAGCTTGCCGTCAAATTTCTTTATACGTTCTTTGATTTCTCGAGCCTGTTTCTCTACATACAGCTCATTGCTGAATCCTTTTTTAAACATTGTCAGCACTTCCTTTTATAAAAATAAAATTCCAATACCTTATTAGTATACCACCTGAAACAAGGTTAAACAATTCATATTTTGATGGTTGTTTTTAGAAAAAAATCCACCTGTTTTATGAAACTTTCACAAAAGTTTTCCAGGCTGAAAAAATAGTGTTTTTTCAGTTGTGAAACCTTGTTATTTTTGTGCCAAAACTATTGACAAAGCAATGGCACAGTACTAAACTACATTTATACGAAGCATTGATGCTTCACGGCAAAATATATTTTCATTAAAGGAGAAACTTATTATGGCAAAATACGGTTGCGTTATCTGTGGCTGGACTTATGATGAAGAAATGGGTGATGATGAACTGGGTATCCCAGCAGGTACACTGTTTGAAGATTTACCTGAAGATTTTACTTGCCCACTTTGCGGTGTAGGCATTGACCAGTTTGAAAAAGTTGATTAATTGATTATACACGGGGGGGCACAGTCCCCCCTGTTTTATTGCAACAAATACATATTTGTGATATTATATAAACTCACGGTAAAGGAGGGGTAATATGAAAATTGCATTACTGGGTTATTCCGGCAGCGGCAAAAGCACCACGGCCGCCATACTTGGCACAGAATACGGCATTCCCGTGCTTCATCTTGATACAGTGCAGTTTATGGAAAACTGGCAGGAGCGCCCTGCAGAGCAGAGCAAGGCCATAGTGGCTGATTTTATGGCCGCCAATGACAGCTGGGTGATAGACGGCAACTACAAAGCCTTCCATCAGCGGCAGCGTCTGCAGCAGGCAGATATGATAATCTTTTTCAGTTTCAACAGATTTACCTGATTTTGCCGTGCTTTCGGCCGATATCTGAAATACAGGGGAAAGACACGCCCCAGCATGTCAGCAGGCTGCAACGAAAAATTTGACCTTGAATTTGCAAAATGGATTCTGTGGGACGGCCGCACTCCCCGGCGCAGAAAAGCATATGCCGATATGTGTGAAAAATATAAAGATAAAGTAGTAATTATCCGCAATCAGAAACAGCTGGACAGTTTTTTAAAAAATATTGAAAAAATTAAAAAAAAGTGTTGACATTTGCGTTTTCTTGAGTTATAATAATCAAGCACTTGAGAAATCAAGCAACGGGATGTGGCTCAGTTTGGTAGAGCGCCTGGTTTGGGACCAGGATGCCGCAGGTTCGAATCCTGTCATCCCGACCACTTGGAATAGTCAAAACGCAACTAAGCGCTGACTATTCCATTTTTTTGTTTAAAAATATTTTTTTACAGCAGGTATGTGATACCTGCTGTTTTTTATGCGATTTTTCCCTGCACAGGCAGATATTCAACTGCAACACCTTCACGTGGTTCAATAACCACATTGTTGCCGCTGAATTCGTTTGGAACATCAAGGATACCGAGAAATTTGTAATGAATTACAATTCGCTGTGTTTTGCTTTTACCGCTGCCTTCGATATTGTAGA
>JAFULT010000114.1 GCA_017483145.1 Oscillospiraceae bacterium
AATCTCACTGGAAGGCTTTGAAGAAGCAAACGATTCCCGCCGTGGCGAAGGCTGTTACGCCCATGTTGCAAAAGCAATGCAGCTGCTGAAAAGCCACAACCTGCCGTTTGGTATGTCTGTCTGCTATACAAGTGCAAACTACAAGGATGTTACCAGCAAGGAATTCTTTGATTATATGACAGACAACGGTGCACTGTTTGCCTGGTTCTTCCACTATATGCCTGTTGGCAACAATGCGGCCACAGCCCTTCTGCCAGACCCACAGCAGAGAACAGAGGTTATGCAGAGAATCCGCGGTTACCGCAATACACATCCTATTTTCACAATGGACTTCCAGAATGATGCACAGTATGTTGGCGGCTGTATCGCCGGTGGCAGAAACTATATGCATATCAATGCCAAAGGTGATGTGGAACCTTGCGTATTCATCCATTACTCCGACTGCAATATCCACGATACAACACTGCTGGATGCACTGAGAAACCCGCTGTTTATGGCATATCACGACAACCAGCCATTCAACGAAAATATGCTGCGTCCTTGTCCAATGCTGGAAAACCCGGAAAAACTGCGTCAGATGGTAAAAGAAACAGGGGCAGTAAGCACAGACTATGAAAGCCCTGAAGATGTGGATAATCTCTGTGACAAAACCACACCTTATGCAGAAAACTGGAAACCAAAAGCTGACGAATTGTGGTATGGCTGTGCAGGCTGCAGCGGATGTGATAAAGGAGAATAAAATGTCTTATCAGATATTTACAGACTCTACTGCCGATTACGGCGAAAGCATGGGCCCTGTAATGCAGAATGTAAAGATAATTCCTTTGGGTGTGGAAATATGCGGCAAAAGCTATAATTCCGGCCCGGATGGGGATATCACCCCAAAAGAATTTTATGATTTACAGCGTCAGGGCAACTATGCTACTACTTCACAAATAAATCCATCTCTTTACTTTTCCTTTTTTGAGCCTGAATTGAGACGGGGCAGGGATATTCTGTATCTCTGCTTCACCTCCGGGCTTTCCGGCTGCTGGCAGTCAGCCAATATGTGTATTGAAGAACTGAAAAAACAATACCCGGAAAGGAATATAGTTGTTATTGATACCCTTTGTGCATCAGTCGGCGAAGCTTTCCTTGTATATGAAGCCGCAAAAAGACAGGCAGAAGGATATAACATTGATGACCTTGCAGAATGGGTGCTGGAAAACAGGATTTCAGTATGCCACTGGTTTACTGTGGATGTATTTGACCATCTGAAACACGGCGGCAGGGTATCAGCTGTGTCAGCTGCCATGGGTACATTTCTTGGGATAAAACCCATGCTTCATGTAAATGTTGAAGGAAAGCTGGAAGCTGTGGAAAAACCACGTGGCAAAAACAACGCCATGGAAGCACAGCTGAACAGAATGAGAAAAGGCTGGGAACCGGAAAAAGGCAAACTTGTGGTTATAGGCCACGGAGATAACCTGCCCGCCGCACTGGAACTGAAAGAAAAAGTGCTGGCAGAATTTCCGGATGCTGAAATACATATTGCAGAAATCGGTCTTGTTATAGGTGCCCATACCGGCCCGGGAATGCTGGCACTTATTTACTGGGGCGACAACAGATAAATAGAGGCAGAAATATGAAAGAAAAAACAATGAAAAAATACTATTTTACATCTGAATCGGTTACAGAAGGTCACCCGGACAAACTATGTGACCAGATTTCAGATGCTATACTGGATGCACTGTTACAGCAGGATGAATTCAGTCGCTGTGCCTGCGAAGTTACAGCAGAACCTGGGGCAGTGCATATTATGGGCGAAATCACATCTATGGCTGTTATAGATTATGAAGAAATTGCCAGGGAAGTTATCAGAAACGCCGGCTATACAAAAAAAGAATACGGTTTTGACGATAAATGTGATATCACAGTATCAATCCATAAGCAGTCAGGAGATATTGCAATGGGCGTGAACAACGCCTACGATGATAAAAATGAAATCGGTGCAGGTGACCAGGGTATGATGTTTGGTTATGCCTGCAACGAGACAGATGAGAAAATGCCGCTTGCCATTTCACTTGCACATAAACTTACACAGCATCTGACACATCTGCGTAAAAATGAAATATTGCCCTATCTTAGACCGGATGGAAAATCACAGGTTACTGTTGAGTATAGGCAGGGTGTTCCTGCTCGCGTTGAAGCTGTTGTTATATCCGCCCAGCATGAGCCTTATGTTGATATTGAAGTTCTGCGTGACGACCTGTATAAAAATCTTATCCAGGCTGTTATTCCGTCTGAACTCATGGATAAACAGACAAAAATCTTCATAAATCCAACCGGTCGTTTTGTACAGGGCGGCCCTGCCGCAGATACAGGTCTGACAGGAAGAAAAATAATTGTAGATACCTATGGCGGTTATGCCCGCCATGGCGGCGGCGCATTTTCCGGCAAAGATGCCACAAAGGTTGACCGCAGTGGCGCTTATATGGCCAGATGGCTGGCAAAGCATATTGTGGCGGCAGGTCTTGCTGATAAATGTGAAATTCAGATAAGCTATGCCATCGGTGTGGCACAGCCTGTGTCTGTATTTGTTGACACCTTCGGAACAGGCAAAGTCAGCGACCATATTCTTGAAGGCTGGCTGCTCAGCTGTGTAGACCTGCGTCCACAGGCGATTATTACCCGTCTTGGTCTGCGCAGGCCACTGTTTGCCAAAACTGCGGCATACGGTCACTTTGGCAGAATGCTTTTCCCTTGGGAACAGCTGGACAATGATCTTCTGTACCAACTTAAGTCAATGGTATAACCGGGCACTTACCAGCTCGTTTATATACACTTCCTTTTTGATCTGTGGTTTTTTCTTTTTCTCTTCCACAGACACCATATTATCCAAACACCCCGATACCCTTTCTTTTTCTGGTATCGGGGTGTGGTGTATAATCAGCACATCCGCTGTCGGATTATATAATTGATTTGTTTTGGGTACATAATAAGCCGTGTACTGCTGAACAATTATTCTGTACGGCCACCGAAAAATCAGTGGTCTTTTTTTGTTTGATACTATGGAGAATAATAAGATATTAAAAAAGCGGCAGCCAGAAGACTACCACTTTCAATTTTTATTTTACTGCTTCTTTTGTTCCTTTGCCGTTTTCCAGGCGCACAACAGATGTGCAGTCTGTAAGTGTTGAAGGGCGGTGTGATACAATCAGTATCATTTTGTCTGCGCAATGTTCGCGCAGGGTTTTCAGCAGTTCTTTTTCGTGAAGAATATCCAGACTGCTGGTTGGTTCATCCATAACAATCACATCAGGGTCTGTAATCATAGTGCGTGCAATGCCGATTCTCTGCTTTTCGCCACCGGACAGTCTGCTGCCCATATTGCCCATTTCAGTATCGTAACCCTGTGGCAGCGTGGCAATAAAATCGTGTATGCCTGCGCGTTTTGCCGCCAGTATAATTTCATCCATTGTGGCACCAGGTTTGCCCAGGGCAATATTCTGTGCAATACTGCCGCTGAACAGGAAAGTATCCTGTTCCAGTACAGCGATACGGCTGTGCATTTCATCCGGGTCTGCATCACGGATATCTATGCCGTTTACAAGAATCTGGCCGCCTCTTACATTCCAGAAGTGCAGCAGCAGGCGGAGAATTGTAGATTTACCAATACCACTTTCCCCAACGATACCGATTTTTTCATTGCCGTTTATTTCAAGATTGAAGCCGTCCAGAATCTTCTTCTGTTCATCTGTATAGTAGAATTCAACATTTTTAAATTCCACTTTTTCAATTTTGCCCACTTTTACAGGATTTGCAGGTTTTGTAACCTCCGGTGCTGTATCTTCCAGAGTGAACACGCGTTCAGCAGCTGCATAGGTTTCCAGCAGGCTGGACACCACCATAGTGAGAGACTGTGTAGAGGAGAAGGAAGCTGTGGCCATAAAGGAAATCACAATAGTTCCGGCAGGATTTGTTGTGCCTTGTGCGGCCAGTATGCTGGCAACACCGATAATTGCGATACGGGCCAGATATACAAAAAATGTAGGAGCGCTGGAAACCAGCTGTTTGTGCAGGGTAAGGCCGTGGGCGGCACGGTTTACCTTGCGGTTTGTATCCAGTACCATATCCAGACGCTTCTGACCAAAGTCAAAAACCTGAATATCCTTCAGTCCATAGATACTTTCCAGTACCTGGCTTTTCAGCTTTCCCAAATGCACACGGTAGTCAACGCCTACATTTCTGCCCAGCTTTACAGAAACCAACGGGAAAACAATGCTGATAATCAGATAGATTGGCAGCAGCACCCGGGCAAACAAAGGGTTTACGCTGAAGGCTATGGCCAGTGTTGTACAAGGCAGAATAACTACTGTAAACATTGGACCGATTGTGTGGGCAAAGAAAAATTCAATTGTTTCAATATCTGAAACAGCGATATTCATGATATCGCCTTTTTCCCTGTCCATAAGGCAGGCAGGGGCAAGGCGGCGTATAACATTGAACAGGTCCACACGCATATATGCCAGCAGACTGTATGCACCGGCGTGGGAAACCACGCCTTCTGTATAGCGGCAGGCCACAATCAGTACAGCACACAGTGCCATCAGACCGCCGTACATCAATGTACTGCCGGCCATATATCCGGCAGCATTCAGCAGCATCATAGCGCCAAAGCCCATCAGTCCCATCTGTGACAGGTTGCCGATAATACTGGCCAATGTAGAAATTGTAAGTTCCTTTTTGACAGGAGCGGCAATTTTCAGCAGCCTTACTGTCATTTCACCTATGGAATATTTAAACTTTTTAGCCATTGAAAACACTCTCCTCTCCCTGTTTTTCCAGTATAGCCTGTTCACGCACCAGCTGGCTGTACAGACCATTGTTTGCCATCAGCTGGCTGTGGTTGCCGCTTTCGGCGATTTCACCGGCAGACAGCACATAGATTTTGTCTGCATTTTCTATTGTTGACAGACGGTGGGAAATGATAATAAGGGTTCTGGTCTGTGCCAGTTCATTGATACAGTTCCATATTTCTCTTTCGCTGTCCATATCAACACTGGAAGTTGATTCGTCAAAAATAATGTATTCAGCCCTGCACAACAAAGCTCTTGCGATACCGATTTTCTGGCGCTGACCGCCGGACAGCTTGCCACCTGCATCGCCTACCTGAGTATTCAGCCCTTCAGGTTGTGCTTTTACCCAGTCGGCAAGTCGCACATCTGCCAGTGCTTCCATCAGTTCTTCGTCAGTTGCCTGTGGTGCAGCAATACGCAGGTTTTCTGCCACAGTACCGCTGAAAAGGCTTACCGTCTGTGGCACCATAATAATATGTTTGCGCAGTTCATCTGGCTTTATGGATGTATAGTCCCTGCCTTCAATAGTGATTCTGCCTTCTTTCAGATCAAAGAATCTCATCAGCAGGCCGGCAATGGTACTTTTGCCACAGCCGGACAGGCCGACCAGTGCAGTAACCTTGTCCTTCTCAATATCAAGGGAAACCCCTTTCAGTGCAGCTGTCCTGCCTTCATAGGAGTAAACAGCGTTTTCGATTCTGATGCCGTTGAAAGGTTTTTCTTCCTTTGGTATATCCGGATTATATGGTCTGGTGGTGTCAATCTGCAGCAGCTTTTCCACCTTGTCAGCAGCGGCTACACCTGTAAGTGCAGAATGGGTTGCATTCATAAGTGCACGCAGGGAACTGAAAAAGCTGTGTGACAACAACAGCACCATAAGTGCACCGCCAAAATCCAGTCTGCCGGCAGCCAGCTGGCTTACTGCTATCACTGCGGCAAGAACAACTGTGGAGTAGATCATACCGTCAGTCAGCAGAAAAGATGAAAAGTTTACTACCATAACATCCATAACCTTTTTGTTGAAGTCAAAGGATTTTTCAGACAGTACTTCTGTTCTTGCATCGTCCTGACCGTACAGTTTCAGTGTTGTAAGTCCCTGTACACTTTCCAGATAATAACCTGTAAGGTTTTCAAGGCTTTTCCAGTATTCTGTTTTCTTTTCGTCAATTTTCTTTCTGAAAACATTGTTTACCGGCACAATTACAACTGCCACCACCAGCAGGATAACTGCTGTCAGCGGAGAGAATTGGCTGATTCTGCCATAGAGATAAAACGGAGCAATAAGACAGTATATAAGCCCAGGCAGATATTTGCTGTAGTAAACCTGCATTGATTCCACAGCATCTACACTGGCTGTAATAGCTGATACAGGGCCGATTTTTTCAATATTGCCCACATCCAGTTCCAGTGCTTTGGCAAAAATATCCCGGCGCAGGCTTTCCCTGGCCTTTGCTGTACAGCGGTATTCAGCTTCACCTGTCAGCAGTTCTGCCACCAGCATAACTGCGGCGGTTACCAGTGCTGACAGCACTGCACCGCCTGCCTGCTGCACTGTCAGTGACGGAGAGGCAATGTTTCCTAAAAATCCTGAGATAATCTGTGCGAACTGTGCAGTGCCTACAAGGGCGATAAGCTTCAGCCCCACTATGACACCAATCCAGCCCCACAGCCCTCTGGACATGCGTATAAGAGTTTTGTTGAGCAGTAACATAATAGTTTCCTCGTTATAAAATATATAGTTAGCGATAGCTAACTGAATATAATTTTAGTACCATAAGATTGATTTGTCAATCGGTTGTCAGTGAAAATATCACATTTTAGTTGTTGACTTTTAAACCGAAAGTAAATATAATAATATAAAGTTAGCACAGGGTAACTGTAACCTGTGCTTTTATACGGCCCATATGTTAGCCATAGCTAACTGGTTCGAAATACAATTGATTTACCTTTAAATGATAGATGAAATGAACCTGAAAATGATAGATAAAAAGCTTCTCAGCCTGTTGGGTGAGAATAAAAAATACATTTTTTACACAGTGGCACTGATGGTGACAGGCCTGTTTGCCAACATCACTGTCACTGCCTGTATCTGCCGCTGTATACAGCTGGCG
>JAFULT010000115.1 GCA_017483145.1 Oscillospiraceae bacterium
AATGCGATGTTAACGGAACGGCCTGTCATACCCAGAGCTGAGATAGACATAACCATAACGCCGGCACCGATGATCTGACCAACAGCGATTGACATCAGATCCATAAAGCCAAGAGTGCCTTTATTTTCATTAGCCATAAGAAATTTTCTCCTTTTTAAAAGTATTTTAACGATAGATTTGGACCGGACCGTTGCCGGCCCGATAACTGTAATCAAATTATACATATTGTGTTCACAATTTGGCAATAATTTTGGGATGTTAGAATTTTTATACATTACTTTTGCATTATTCTCTCACAGGTTTATTGTGCATTATCTACAAAATTGTGCATATCTCATAATTGCAAATAGTCTTTATTGGTACATTTTAACATAAATATAACACATTTTGGGACTGTATTGTTAATTTTATAACAATGAACTATGGATTATTAGCTCCAATGTGAGTATTTCTAACATCTGTCCGTTCTTTTTCAGTCTGTGGCATACACAACTGTCATAGTGTTTTATCAGGGCAAACAAAAAACGCACCCGGCTGGGTGCGTTTCTGTATTGATTATATCAATAATTCAAATCTATCGTTTTTTATAAAGAATCTAAATTTATTTAAACCCGTGCTGATTTAAATTAAACCAGTTCGTAAGATGGGTTCATATGGATCTTGCCGGATTTGTAGAGGTAAGTTGCGATACCGCCGAATGCAACCATGGAAACAACGTTCAGCATGATGATACCCATTGTCAGACCGGACAGGTTCATGTAAGCCTGTACGGATGTTGTGAACAGAGCGCCACCGAGAAGCAGCCATTTAACTGTATTGTTTACGTGGTATGGAGATTTTTCCCACTGTTCTGGGAACAGTTTGTCGATTCTGCCTACGGAAGCAACGATTACAAGGTTTGTAACGTTACCGATAACCAGTGTCCATTTACCAAGAACGCCTGTGTCGAAACCGGAAGCAACAACAGCGATGTTCAGAGCCATACGCAGGAACATCCAAACGTATGGAACGCCGTGTTTGTTAACTTTACCAAAGATACCTGGGAACCAACCGTCTCTTGCAGCACGCAGCATTGGAGGGAAGTTGGAAGCGATGGATGAGTTAAGTGTTGTACCAAGAGCAAAACCAGCACCAGCGATAACGAAGAAGTAGTACAGTGGTTTTGGCATGATCAGTTCAGCGATTGGAGCAAGGTTACCGATTGCGATAACTTCGTCAGCTGGCATAACGCCGCCGATAACTGTAGCAAGCAGAGCGTACAGGAATGCAACGGACAGTGTAGCAATGATGATAACTTTTGGAATATCCTGTGTTGGTCTCTTTGCATCAGCAGAGAAAGCAAGGATAACCTGAGCACCACCTGTTGCATATGTCAGGTAGGAAGCAGCTTCAACAAGACCGAATGCGCCGTTTGCGAACAGTGGCTGACCGAACAGGTCGTTGCCGAAGTACTGACCGATGTTAGCATGTGGCAGACCCATAACTGTGAAGAGTACCAGAGCTGCAACCAGGAAGTAGAACATGAAGCCCTGAACTTTAGCCATCCAAGCTGTACCGAACCAGTTCAGTGCAAAGAAGATAAGCATAAAGATAACAGCCCACATTGTCTGGTTTTCGTTAACTGCTGGGATCAGTCTGCCGATGTAGGAAGCAAGACCGATACCGAACATGCCCAGAGATACAGATGACAGCAGAGCTGTGTACTGCATGAAGCCTGCAAAGATTGGGTGAATAAATACTGCGTACTGTGAATATGTACCGCCGTGGAAACGTGCTACGGAAGCAACAAAAACAGTAGGAATCATTGTGAACAGTGTAAATACAGCAGCGATCATAAATGCGATGTTAACTGATCTACCTGTCATACCGAGAGCAGAAATGGACATAACCATAACGCCAGCGCCGATGATCTGACCAACAGCGATTGACATCAGGTCCATAAAGCCAAGAGTGCCCTGTGTCTGATTATTAGCCATAAGATTTTCTCCTTTAAAAAGTATTTTTTATAACGATAGACTTCCCGGGTGTCTTTCACCCCGGTACTGTGCAACTAAATTGTACACATTGCGTTAACAATTTCGCAACAATTTGGGGGCAAGTTTTATTTTTTTGTGAAAATTGTCCTAAAATGTACTGTTATTTCGTTACAAAAACACTATAGAATTACGAAGAAAAAATATTGATTTTAGTCCGCTTTAGTACTTTTATACAAAAATATAGTCCTATTTTGTACGTTAGCTGTTAAAATAATAACGATAGTCCCTGTTGAGACTATCGTTATCTGATTATATTATCTTATTCTGTTAAAACATAGGGCTCCACACACGCAGGAACAGCTGTATGAGGCGTTTTATGAAAGAAGTGTTTTCCACATCCTTCAATGTAACCTGTCGGCTGTGACTGATTGTGTCTTCAAAATCCTTTTTTACCTCTTCCACTATACCGCCGCCGTAAAAACTGCAGCAGTTTTCAAAATTGAGATACATTGAACGGTAATCGGTGTTGGCACCGCCCACAATGGCCTGTATGTCGTCACTGACATACATTTTTGCATGGATAAAGCCGGGGATGTATTCATAAATCTTTACACCGGCCTCCAGCAGCACGCGGTAATAGCTCTGTGTAACATAGTGCACATACCATTTGTCCGGAATGCCCGGCACAACAATGCGCACATCAATACCGCTGCGGGCGGCAATGGTAAGAGCGGTAATCATTTCATTGTCGATTACCAGATAAGGTGTGGCTATATACACATACTTCTTTGCATTGTTTATTACGTTCAGATATGTGTTTTCACACAGATTGATTTTGTCCAGCGGTGTGTCAAAATAAGGCTGTACAATACCGTCTGCCTCCATGCTGTATTTTGGCCTGTAGCTGTCATAGTCGGCAGCTGTGCGGCTGACATATTCCCAGGTGTTGAGGAATGTGGTGCTCATGCTCCACACAGCATCCCCTTCCAGACGGAAACCTGTGTCTTTCCACACACCGAAACGTTCCACCACATTTATATATTCATCAGCAATGTTTATGCCGCCGGAATAGGCTATGGTAGAGTCTATAACCATTATTTTTCGGTGGTCGCGGTGATTCAGCATAAGGTAATCCCCTATGTGCATGCTGAATTTTACATCATTGAAAATATATGTCTTTATGCCGTACCGGCGCAGGGTTTTCTCATAGCCTTCAGGCAGATTTATAAGACAGCCCCAGCCGTCGTATATAATACGCACATCCACCCCGTTTTTTGCCTTTTCTTTGAGTATTTCCAGCACAGAGTCCCACATATAGCCCTGGTCAATAATGAAATACTGCAGGAATATGCTGTCTCTGGCGCCGCGCAGGTCTGCCAGCATATCGCGGAACATTGCCGCACCCATGTCGTAATATCTGACAGCGGTGTTTTCATAGACAGGTGCCCACCCGTTCCTTTCCAGGTAACGGGCCTGTTTTGCCAGACCCCGGTCTGCAATTTCAATTCTGTCCAGCTGCTGCCCGTAAGAAACTACCCGGCGTTGCAGTCTGTCTGCAATCTGTTCAAAGCGTTTTTTCTGCTTGCGGGTAACCTTTGTGTCACCCCACAGGAAATAGAACAATGCCCCGGAAACCGGGAAAACTGCCATAACTATTATCCATATTATTTTGTATGAAGGATTCATATTGTCCTTTTCAAAAACATACAGCATTATCAGGATACTGAATACCATCAGCATAAGATAGGCTGTACTGCCCATCGCATACAGGCTGGTGGTCAGCATAAAGAACAGTGTCACCTGCATAATTGCCACTATACCTATTATGCATCTTTTTGAAAAGAAGAACTGTTTTAATTTATTCATTTTGCCTCTATAAAATTTAAGTACTGTATATATTATATATAAGATAAAAGATTTTATAAAGTGTAAATTCTGTGTAAAATGTTAAAATGATGTTAACATTGCATAAACGCAAAAAGAGCAAAGCCAAAGCTATGCTCTTTTATATTATTCAACTGTATATACCTTTACCGACTGTATAACCACATCTTTTTCCGGAACGTCGTTTTCATCAGTTTTTACGCGGCTGATGCCATATACCACATCCAGCCCTTCATAAATCTGGCCGAAAACAGTATAGCGCCAGTCAAGGGATGGCAGACCGCCTGCCTGTCTGTAGGCGTCGATAACCTCTGTGCGCCAGCCGGCATCAGTCATCTGCTGCTGTGTTTCGTCGCTTATTCCGCCGATTGGTGATGTGACAAAGAAAAACTGGCTGCCGTTGGTGTCTTCCCCGTGGTTTGCCATGGACAGCGCACCGTTGTAATGATGCAGCCGGTCGGAAAATTCATCGTCAAATTCCAGTTCCCAGGCGCTTTTGCCACCTGTGGCACTGCCGTCAAAAGAGCCGGACTGAACCAGCATATCTTCTATAACGCGGTGGAAAGTAATACCATTGTAGTATCCGCCGTTTGCCAGCACGGTAAAACTGTGCACCGCCTTCGGGGCATACTGTGGGAACAAAAGAACCTTTACAGTACCTTTGTCCGTTTCAAATTCTGCCACTGTGTCGCCGGAAACAGGCTGTGCAAACTGCACTTCATCTGATTTTACATTCAGCTTTTCACCGCCAAGGCCGCCACCGCCGCAGCCGGTCAGCAGGATACACAATGTGATTAATAATGCCAGGAATTTTTTCATATATTGTAAAAACCTCTTTAATTTATGGTCAAAAATCGCTATTTAAAATATTTTACCATAAATTATAAAAAAAATATATGAGAAATTTGTGTTTTATGATATTGTACAAAAAATTTTTTCAATTGTGTAAATTATGGAAAATCAGTTTTCAATCGGTTGACTTGCCAGTCAAAATATTGTAAGATATTTGTAACAGAAGAGATGCAAAACATCTCAAATACTACAAGGAGGTACACGCCCATGCAGGATAAAGATCTTGATCTTATGCTTGAAGACGGTGATGAATATGCCCCTACTATTATCACTCTGACTGATGAAAACGGCGAATCTTTTATGTTTGAGATCGTTGATGAAATCGACTACAATGAAGAGCACTATCTGGCCGTTGTTGAACATTTTGAAGATCCACAGAAAGCTCTTGAAGCTGAACCTGTTCTGATCATTTTCCGTGTCGGGGATGCCGACGAAGACGGACTGGAAACATTTGACATTGTTGACGATGACGAAGAATTTTTCGAAGTTGGCGGTATTTTTGAACAGCGTCTGAGAGAAGTTTACGATATCGAAGAATAATATCTTTCTTTGATGACATAATAAGTTTATAAGCCTGTCCTGTGCGATATCTGTGTGGCTATTTTTAATCCTACACTTATATTAAACGGAGGTTGTCGTCTGAACGGGGATTGCAGACCTCCCCCACTGGGGAAGAAGGGAGCGTGAAGCGTTCAGCACAACATATCCACCCTGGTCACAAACCGGGTTCTAACATAGCCATACACGGCCGGATGGGTTTATATATAAAAATTCGCGTAACCTGAAT
>JAFULT010000116.1 GCA_017483145.1 Oscillospiraceae bacterium
ACTACCTGTGAATAGCCGCCCCCTGCTGCACCGCCTTTGATGCCGAATACCGGGCCAAGGCTTGGTTCGCGCAGTGCCAGCACTACATTTTTGCCCAGCCTTGCCAGTCCGTCTCCCAGACCGATGCTGGTTGTTGTTTTGTCTTCTCCTGCAGGTGTAGGGCTGATGGCTGTCACCAGTATCAGCTTGCCTTTTCTGTCAGGTATGTCTTTTACTTTTGCAAGGTCTATCTTTGCCTTGTAATCACCGTAAAGACTGATTTCTTTTCTGGAAAGGCCTACTTTTGCGGCCACTTCCTCGATTGGCAGCATATTGGCGCCCTGGGCGATTTCAATATCACTTTTCATATCTTTTCTCCTTTTATGATTGTTCTTTGCTGTAAACTATTTCGTCACGCAAAATTGTATATTCAACCGTAATATCATCTGTTTTATCCTTTTCACAGCACAGCGGGTTGCCGCTTAAAACAACAAAGCTTGCATCCTTGCCTGTTTCTATGCTGCCCTTGCTGTTTTCTTCCCCGTACTGCCAGGCCGCATTTATGGTGACTGATTTCAGTGCATCATAAACAGAAACAGCCTCTGACCTGTCCAGCAATATGCCGTTTTTGGTTTTTCGGTTTACCGCACACCATACTGAATGAAGCATATCCGGCGGCAGAACAGGGCTGTCCTGATGAAAGGTGGTGACAACACCGTTTTTTACAGCGCTGTTTACAGGGCATATTGTTTCTGCCCTGTGGCCGAAATTTGACAGGTGGACATCACCCCACTGCCATATATGTGCAACAAAAAAGGAAGCAATGATTCCCAGCCTGTGCAGCCGTTCCATCTGGGATGGCTGTGCAAGCTGGCCGTGCACCAGCACCGGGCGGAAGTTTTCCGCTGTGCCAAGCAATTTATCCGCTTTTTCAAAGCTGTCGATAAACTGCTGTGCCGCAGCGTCCCCGTTGCAATGGCATAAAAGCTGCTGTTCTTCCCTGAGGGATTTCAGCACATAGTCCAGCACCTGTGTGTCGGTGTAAACCGGGTAACCCCTGTAATCGCCGGAATCCTTATACGGTGTTTTCATCCAGGCGGTTCTGCCCTGGGGAGAACCGTCAAGGAACAGCTTGTAGCCGCCTGTTTTCAGATTGTTGACATAGGTTTTGTTGTATCTGGCATTGTCTGTCAGCAGCTGGGGTGCCTTTGCAATGTCAATATAGCACACAACATCCGCTTTCAGCATATGGTCATCAGACAGCTTTTTCAGCAGTGCCCATTCTTTTACACCTGTAAAACCATCCTGCACAGTGGTGATGCCGTATCTGAAATATTCTTTCTGTGCCGCATCAAAATATCTGCACATATCTTCATAGCCGGGCTGTTTTACAACCTTTGTGTTGTCTGTAAAGGCTGTTTCTTCAAGAAAGCCGTTGAGACTGCCGTCAGCATATCTGCCTATTCGGCCGCCCTGTGGGTCCACAGTTGACCGGTCCAGCCCCATAAGCCGCAGCCGCTTTGTGTTGCACACACCCATATGTCCGCTTGAATGGGAAATAATCACAGGATATTCCACTGTAATTTCATCCAGGTCTCTGCGTGTGGGATGGGCTTTGCCCGGGAAAAAATTGTTGTCATAGCCAAAACCTACAACAAACTCATCCTTGTCGCGAAATTCCATTGATGAGATATAATCTTTCATTATCCGGATAATTTCCGCCACACTTGCTGCGTGGGACAAATCGGCAATGGCAAATGTGTTGGCAACTGTTGTGATATGGCTGTGGCCGTCAATAAATGCAGGCAGCATTGTTCTGCCCTTTAAATCAAACAGCCTGTCAGCAAGGGGGGCCAGAGACTCTGTGTCCCCTGTGGCAACAATTTTCCCGTCTTCACACAGCACCGCCCGGGTATAAGTTTCCTGTGCCATTGTTATTATATCTCCGTTGTAATATAAAGTTTTCATTCGGTTTCCTTCTTTCAGCAAAGTTCTGTTTACAGTTTAACAGTAAAGTATGACCGTATTATGAAAAAATTATCCGGACAGGGTGAAAAATCTTAAAGGTCAAACAGCAGGTCTGTGTATGTTGGCATAGGCCATTTGTCCTTTGGCATAAGTGCTTCCAGCTTGTCCACTTTTATTCTCAGGGCAGACAGCTTGTCTTTGTGCACATTGTAAATGGTTTCTGCTCTTTCTTCCATATTTTTAATCTTCATTGCAGAATTGCGGGCAAAATGCATTTCGTCACACAGGTCGCTGATTTCGTCTGTCAGCTGTGCGATTTCTTTCTGGAATCTGACAGCAATGCCGCTTACTGCACCTGCCTGCCGGCAGAAATAGTTGCCTTTTGCCAGCTGCTGGCAGTATGCGATTGCAGCAGGCAGAATTTCCTGGCGCACCATATCGTTGGCAACACGCAGTTCGATATTTATTTTCTGGATATACTGATTGAACAGTATTTCGTATCTTGCATAGGCTTCTGCTTCAGAAAGTGCCTTTGATTTTTTCAGGAATGCAAGATTTTCCGGTTTGATAAGTG
>JAFULT010000117.1 GCA_017483145.1 Oscillospiraceae bacterium
CAAATCGCGGAAATTTGAAACCTTATTCGCTTCGCTCACTCGCTCGACAAATTTCTTCGCGATTTTCGCAAAAATATTTCAACCTGCTAAAGCCCTTGAAATATTTTTGCTCTCCGCAGACTACGCCATTTATATTCGGGGCAAAGCCCCGAACCCCCTTTCAGCTCGACAAACCCCAATTTATCAAACACTATAGCAATAAAAAAGCCAGGCTGCTTTCTGCTGCCTGGCTTTAGCTATAACCGTATTACATTTTTACATCAGCGGGGCCAGTATTTTCATCACTCTGCCCAGCGTTCTCATAAACAGTTTTTCGTTTTTTATTGTTTCAAAGGTTATCTGTCTGCACAGCTGCTGTGTCTGCACAAAATCTTTTACAATATCCGGTATACATTCACATTTATACAGATATGCGGCACATTCAAAATGGTGGTAAAGACTGCGGTAATCAAGGTTGATTGTACCCACCACCGCCTTTATATCATCGCTGACAAACACTTTTGAATGCACAAATCCCGGCTGGTACTCATATATTTTTACACCGGAAGAAATCAGACTGTGATAATGTGTCTTTGCCAGGGCATAAGGTGTGATTTTGTCCGGGATGCCCGGCAGTATTATTCTCACATCCACACCCCTTGCGGCAGCAAATCTCAGCCGGTTTTCCAGGTCGCCGTCAAGTATAAGGTAAGGTGACATTATATAAACATAATTGTTTGCCCTGTTTATTATATCCATATATACCTGTTTGCCCACTTTTTCATTGTCAACAGGGGAGTCACCGTAAGGAATCACATAGCTGTCAGTTTCAAAAGTGGCAGGGGAAACAGACAGATATTTTTCGTATTTGACCTGATGTCCGCTGATATTCCACATCTGCAGGAACATAAGTGAAAAACTTTTTGCGGCAGGTCCTTTCAGCATAATGGCCGCATCTTTCCAGTGGCCGTACTTTTCATAGCTGTTGATATATTCATCTGCCAGGTTCACGCCGCCTGTAAAAGCTGTGTGTCCGTCAATAACCAGTATTTTTCTGTGGTCGCGGTAGTTGTAATGGGTGGAAACAAATGGTGTTGCAGGTGCAAAAACCTTGCATTTTATGCCCAGTTTTGCCAGCCTGCTGGCGTAATCCCTGGGCAGTGTGGTAAATTCGTTGCTGCCGTCATACATAACCATCACTTCCACGCCCTGTTTTGCCTTTCTGGCCAGAATCTGCAGAATTTTGCCCCACATCACACCTTCATCGATAATAAAGTATTCAAGGAAAATAAATTTTTCCGCTTTTTCCAGTTCAGTCAGCATCCGCCGGAATTTATCTTCCCCAACAGGGAAATATGTCACGTCCGTGCCGGAGTAAACCGGGTGGCATCCGTTGGCGGCAATATATTTTGCCAGCAGGGCAGTTTCCCGGCTTTCTTTGTCAAGTTCTGCAAAGGTGTCTGCATCCTGTTTTATCCGCTTGTCTGTGCTCTGCAGTATTTTTGCCAGCTGATATTTCATCGCATTGAAGCCTATATCATTTTTGGTGTACCAATACAGCACAGAGCCGAAAACAGGCAGTATGGCTATTACAACCATCCACGTTATTTTTGCAGTAGGGTCGTTGTCAGAATTGATTACATTGAAAAACACAACTACTGACAGTATGGTGTTTACAGCATAATAATGTGAAGAAAACTCTCTGAAATGTACAAAAAAGCTGAAAATCAGTCCCAGCTGCATAATCAGCAGAATCACAACAAGCCCCAGACGGCTGAACAGTATGGCCCACAGTCCACCGCGCTTTTTATTCAGCAGTGACAGCCCACTGTCGTTTCTTTCATCCATAAAACCCCTCCTGTAAATTATTCAACAGTAAATAATTATAATAACAAATAATAATCAATGCAATTGATTTCACATATTTTTGGAAAAGTTTACACAAATAAACCGCAGTCTTTCACAACTGCGGTTATTCTTTATTTTATTGAATCAGCCATTTCTGTCAGCATTTCTTTTGTACAGCTGCCCTTCAGATGATAGCGGTAAAACTTGTCTGCCCATACCAGATTTGTCTGTCCATCCTTTACAAACAGTGCGGCATCGTTGCCGTTGATGCTGATTCTGCTCACATCTGCATTGTCTGTATCGATTCTGGTCAGCACGCCCTGTTCTATATTCACACGGGTGTAGAGGATAATCCTGCCCAGGGCATCCTTATATTCAATCATATGACTTACGGTAGTGCGGTATTCGTTTGTTTTTGTATAGCCTTCAGGCGGAACAGGCAGGCTGAATTCCAGTTCCTGTCCCTGTGGGCTTTCCTCTCCGTCAGCAAAAGCGGTGCTGTATCCGCCGGTAAAGCGTCTTGTTTCCCTGCGCATATTTGTGCCGAAGGCGGCCAGCAGGAAAAATTCTGCCACAGCAACAGACAGCCTTGCAGCACTGCGGTCTATTATACCTTTATAATACAGCCAGCCCACCGGCAGCAGTATAAAGGCCGCAAGAAACAGAACCACACTGGTTCTTGGTGCGGCAATACCAAAAACAGTGATATAATCCCTGTTGGCCTGTTTTATCATATCCTCCATCTTTGCTTTGAAAGCAGCGGAGAAACTGTATTCACTTTCAAGTATCTGCTGTGGCGGTATACTGTCCATCTCCTGCATATATACAGTTTCCAGGGCAGATTTCAGCAAATTGTTTTTCATTTAAACAAGCCCCTCCCTCTGCAAAGTTTCTATCAGCAGCCTGCGGCCGCGCTGCAGGCGCTTTTTCACAGCCTCAACGCTGATTTCCAGCATCTGCGATATCTCTTTTGTGGAATAACCTTCCACCACATTCAGATACAGCACATCCCTGTAGGTTACAGGTAGATTCTTACTGCCGTCAGCATATCTTCATAATTCATTCTGTCAAAATCCCTGTCATTGGAATCGTCAGCTACTGAATTTATCATATTTTCATCTTCAAACAGCAAATTTCTGCCACGCCGTTTTGCCATGGTTAATGCTATATTCCTTACTATAATAACCACAAAAGCTTTTGTCCGGGGACTGTCCACAGCCCCTGTCTTGTGCAGTTTTTTTGCAATGCGCAGAAACGCATCGTGTACGGCATCTTCTGCCAGACCCTTGTCCTGCAGAATGCTGTCTGCAGTGTAAAGCATTGTATATCGGTATGTATTGTACAGTTGTGTAAATTTGTTTTTGTCCTCCCGGCTGTCCAGAAGGGAAAGATAAATAAGCATTGTTTTCTCCTGAATTGTTGATAGGCAAAAATTACCCTTTAACCATATAAACCATACTGTGTGAAAACAGGGGACATAATTTCTGGATTTTTTATATTATACGACATATTGTATAGCAATACAAATAAAAAAAGGGGGCGGTTATGCCCCCCTTGGTTATAAATTGTTTTATTTTTTTGGTGCAATGGACCTTGGTTTTACACCTGCAGGGATAGGGCAGATATAGCCTTCACCCACACGCAGACGGTGTTCTTCCTTGGCTTTTTCAATCAGCTGTGGGCTGTTCAGCAGTTCAATTGCAGCTGCAGCCATAATCTTGCCTGCATACAGCATACCCTTGTGCGCAGGACCTTCCTTGCCCTGTGCCACCAGCTGCCAGGAGTGCCCCGGTGTGTCTGCGGCATAGCAGGCAACATTTATCTGTGCTGTAGGACATACCCAGCTTACATCGCCCACATCAGAAGAGCCCGGCATAGCTGTTTCACTTGGGATATATGGCATTACCACATCCAGCAGTGCTTTGTCTGCCAGTGCCAGCAGTTGTTTTCTGGTTTCCACATCACTCACTTTTTCAGCCAGTTTTGCCACTGTGCCGCCCTTGTTAGGGGAAACATCCCTTATCTTTTCAGCCAGCACAGCTTCTTCTGCTGTAAATTCCGGATGTGGAATTTCCTTCAGCTTCTTGTCCAGCAGCAGTTCCAGGGTGTTGTTTGGAATAATGTTGGAACAGGCTTTGATAAAATCTATTTCCAGTTCTGTTTCTGTCATCAGGCTGGCACCCTGTGCAATTTTGTTTACACGTCTGTAAATATCCTGCACCTGTGCATTTTTAGGTGCTCTCAGCAGGTACAGCACTTCTGCTTCTGCCTGTACCACATTAGGAGAAAAACCGCCTGTGTTTGTCACGGCATAATGCATTCTTGCTTCCGGAATAACGTGTTCGCGCAGGTAGTTTACCCCCACATTCATCAGTTCCACAGCGTCAAGGGCGCTTCTGCCCAGATGAGGCACTGCTGCGGCATGGGCAGACTGACCTCTGAATTTATAGCTCACCTGTACATTTGCCAGAGTTGAACCGCCGGATACAGATGTTGTGTCAGACGGATGCCATGTCAGCGCACAGTCCAGCACATCAAACAGACCTTCCCTTGCCATAAATGCCTTGCCGCTGCCGCCTTCTTCGCCAGGACAGCCATAGTAAATAACTGTGCCGCTGGCACCTGTGGTTTCCAGATAATCCTTTATTGCTATTGCGGCACCGATGCCTGCAGTACCCAGCAGGTGATGACCACAGCCGTGGCCGTTGCCGCCTGCAGATACAGGACATTTTATTTCAGTGCCTGCTATCTGACTTAAGCCGGACAGCGCATCAAATTCCCCTAAAATACCTATAACAGGTTTGCCGCTGCCGAATTTGCCTGTAAATGCTGTGGCAACATCAGCCACACCTTCTTCAACTTCAAAACCCTCACTGCGCAAGGCATCACACAGCAGTTTTACAGATTCAAACTCTGTAAAGGCTGTTTCCGGGCAGTTCCATATTGCATCTGACAATGCTGTCAGTTTGTCTTTTTTGCTTTCAATTACTTCAATTATTCTTTTGTGCATAACAGGACCTCCTGTAAAATTAATATGTTTTAATTATATCACTTTTTTCACAAAGTGAAGGAAATATTTTGTTTACACTATGCTTGTCCACCACATAAATATAAAAATGAAAAAAACAGATTATATGTATCCACAGAAAAAACAAAACCGGATACACAGTTGTGTATCCGGTGTGCTTTATTTCAGTATTCCTATAGCCTTGGGTTCTACATTTATATCACATTCTTTAATATCCCCGCCAAATTCACCGTCCAGTGTCCACGGTGTTTCTTTGCTGAATTCAAAATGAATACTGTCTGTTTTGAAATATTCAATAAACGGATTGTCAAAATCCTTTGTCATCAATGCACCCAGCAGACTCTGTGTATCTGCCACGGTTTTTGGCGCTCTGATAAGTATAACCTCAAACAGTCCGTCGTTCATCAGTATCTCATCTTTTACTGCAATGCTCATACCGCCTACACTGGTGGAATTTGATACAGAACCATAAATATAGTCTCCGCTGTAAGTGTTTCCGTTTGCTGTGGCTGTAAGTGTGTGGTACTTGCCAATCGGCAGTCGTCTGATACCTTCTATAATATATGCAGCATGTCCAAGAACATTTTTCTGTGTCTGCGGTGTAGAATAGGACACATCTGTAAATGCACCGAAAGCGGCTATATAGTTGAAATATCTGTGGTTGAATTTACCTATATCATAGTAAAACGGTGCACTGCTGTTTACTGCATGGCAGGTTATTTCCGCATTTTTGCTTATGCCCAGTGAAACAGCAAAATCATTGGTACTGCCTGTAGGCAGATATACAAGATATGGCTTTTTCTCCAGCTGCATCAGTCCGTTTATGGTGTGATTCAGAGTGCCGTCTCCGCCAC
>JAFULT010000118.1 GCA_017483145.1 Oscillospiraceae bacterium
GGGGTATATTCCGGGAAGCGGACTTTTTTACACCCCTATGTCAGTTTTGCGTGGGCTGTTCCGCCACGAAATGATGCAAAAATTCGCCGTCATCGTTGCCGCACAAGCTGATTTCCGCAAATACAAAGCGAAACGCGCAGAATATCCGCGTAAATACTGCGAAATGATATGTTTTTTGTTGTTTCAACCAAAATATACAAGTATTTCCGTTGTTTTCTCTTGGAATGGATAGTTTTTCTGTGTATTTCGCTGATTTTATAGGAAAAAGTTAGAAAACACTTGAATATATATATATAGAATACAATGTATGAAAAGTTGTGTTTTCGACAACTTTCATACATTTTTCTTTTGGAGGAAACTATTATGCGTATCATTCTGGACACCGACAAGAAAACCATCACCGTTCCCCACAATTATCAGCAGAAACTGAACGACATGAACAAGCTGATTGCCGAATATAGTGGCGGCGCAATGAAGCCCAAGACCTTCACCGGCTATATCGACGAGATTTGGAAAGAGTGTATCGCAAACTCCGACCAGTGCGTCGTGACCGGCAAGAAGCCCACCTCCAAGAAGTAAAACCATGGGAGCAAGACATATTTCCCCGGAGGAAATCGTGGAAATGCAGCGGCTCTACCGGGAATTAGGAACATACGCAGCCGTAGCAAAAGAAATCGGACGCAGCGCGTCCTCCGTTTCCAAGTATGTGCAAATGAAGAATATTCCCCGCAATATCCGCATCGCGGTTGAAAATCTTTCGCGCGAAACAAAATAATGTGCTATAATGGAGGTGGGAGGGACATTCCGCCCCATTTGTTATAACAGTTCGCAAAACTTGAATTTGAAAGGAGGAACGAAAATGAAGTGCCCTAAATGCGGAAAAGATATGATACTGGGAGAGCTTGCCAATCATCGTGGAGATACGTCTTTTTATTGGCTACCGCAGTCTTTTATAGATAAGCATTGGGTTTTTCCGTATCAGCACACGAAGAAAACCATTGAAAATGAAGGTGGAATGATTATTAAGGCGAATAGCAAGGTTAATCAAGTATCGGCTTGCTATGGGTGTAAAGAGTGTAATGTAATCGTAGTGGATTGCAATTAGGTAAATTCCAATTTGTCGAACAAAAAAAGAGGGCTGTATTCCAGCCCTCTTGTAAGTTAGGTGATAATTTTATAAATACATACTTTGTTTTGCTGATGCAAAAACGTTTGACTTAAAACAGCAGTTCAATTTGCTGTTAAATATATTATACTATGTGTGATTAGGGAAAATCAAGAGTTCAGAATTTGAAAAAACGTATAAATTCGTATAAAAATAATATAAAAATTAAAAAAATGCTTTAATATCAACGGTTTTTAAGATTCTTATTGTTTCCCACCATGAAACCTGAAAAATAATTTTTCATACAATTACAGCCCGGAGTTTTCTCCGGGCTGTTTTTACATATTATTCAAAAAGTTCGCTGTAAATTTTCTGATACCAGGTATCATTTGGGGCCACAGCATAGATACCGGCCTGCAGGGAATCTTTGTTATAGATATTCAGCCCTGTGAATTCATAGTTATTGCCCGGTATTTTGCCAAATATCAGCATACAGTATATTCCGTCCTGTTCTATAAGACAGTGTGGGTCATTGTACTGATTGTATTCAAAATCCTTGTTGTTGATTGCGGTTTTGACTTTTTCAGCAAGTACGTCAACATTATCAATATCACCGTATAGGCTGCAGGCAGTTTTTACTGCAAATTCAATGCCTGTATCTGAACGGGAAATGTCTGTATCGGCAATGCGATAAGAAAAAGAAGTGGATTTGCCGGATTTATTATAATGCACAGCTGCAGTTGCCGCCTGTGTTCCGTCAGGCAGGGCAAGCTGATAGATATCCCTTTCGGCTCCGGCAGTCTGATTTTCGTCAATCAATTCAGATACAGAAAGCCCCCACTGATTACCGGAAATAATGCCGTTAACCTGTTCTTTGGTCAATGCATCCGGATGGTCAAGTTCTTTCAGGGTGTACATATACGGGTTCATATCCACAATAATCTTCAATGCTCTTTCGTCCCGGCTGTCATACCAGTCTTTTCTTGTCCGGTCATATATTTCAAACTTGCGGAAAGTAACAGGCATATCATCGTGGGCAGGCAGGAAATCTGCGTTGACAAATATGCCGTTATATTCGGCGTTATACACAGGCAGAATATCTTCGAATATCATACCCTCTCTGATAGCGGCTATAAAATCATCAGCTATCTGTTTTTTGTTTTCTATACCGCCATAAACATCACAGGCTGTATAAACAGATTTTCTTATATTGTCATAGTTTGAAATATCTGCGAACTCGCTTTCATCTTCCATACATATCATTTTTACGCTTTTTCCATCTTCTCCATCCCATTCAAGTTGCAAAACACCATAAATAGATGGTTCTCCTTCACATTCATAATTTTCATCGAAGTTATCAATAGTATAAGTATATGTATAACCTGTTTTGTCAGTGTCATCATAACGACTCACATAAGCATTAAGGTCAAAGCCGTTATTATTAAGAATATCTGTTACGGTTTTATTTTCCAATGGGTAATTTTGTGGCGAGATTACATCAGCCTGTGTATTGCATGCAACAAGAGAAAATGATATAACAACTGACAGAAACAGCGCGGTAATTTTTTTCATAATAAATTTCCTTTTATAAATTATTATATTTTTATATTATCATATTTTAATGCTTTGACAATAAATAATGTATGTTTTTTTATAATTTTCACAAGTCTGTTTTTATCCTTTTTTGTTGTTGAACTTTCTCTTTATATGTGCAATAATATATACAGCATTTTAAATCTATGGAGAGTATATTATGGACTATAAAGACGAAGTACTGTATGACCTGCAGGATTGCCCGTTCTGTGGTGGCCCTGCGCTGATGGACCACGTAGGCGGCTGGTGTGTTTACATTGAATGTGTAGACTGCGGCGCACGGACAGGCTATATGGAGTACAAAGATGAAAAAAGCAAAAAAGAAGCAGAATTGGCCAGTGTCAATCTGTGGAACAACGGCAGGGTTGTAAATTTCGGCCGTGGTGAATAAAAGTATTACCGGAGATGTTTATCGGCATCTCCGGTCTTTTTTATTTCATTGATTTATGATACAATATATTTAAATAAATCAATAAAGGAGAGCGCCAATGAGTCTGTATACTTTTCTTGCATCCGACAGCCCATTGCCAACTGTAAAGGCAACGGCAGGTTATCCGCTGAATATAAATGTGGATACAGGTGTGATTTATGACGGCGATGCCGATGACAATTTTTCCCTGTATAAATTCAGGGATGTAGAAATGTACACCGGCAAAAAATATGGCGTATGGCTGGAATGGCGCTATACAGACGGCCGTGCTGAAAAACTTATTCAGTATATAAGGGGAAATCTGAACAACACAGACTGCATCGAACTGTGGCATGTATGGATGACTGATTATTACGAATATGACGAACGCCCGGTAATACATAAAAATACTGTTTCCATAGACCGGATTACAGTGGTTGATATAAAAGAACTTGTAAACAGGGAAGTATGGAAAAACAGAGACAGTGCAAGACCGCATCATTACTGTATAGAAATAGTAAAATAACAAAACTCCGGAGGCATAAACCTCCGGAGTATTTTTATCAGTTGTTTTTTGCGGCAAGTTCCCTGTTTATCTGTTTCATCCTTTTCAGGTCAGCCTTTGTGGCTGTGCTGCCATATCTTGCAGCTATATAAATCTGTCGCATTTCAGCCAGAATATCAGAAGAATCTTCCATAATTTCCACAGAGCGGTTCAGCACATCTTCGCTGGTGGAAGCAGTTTCCATCTTACCGCCGTTTTCCCTGTACAGTTTAAGGAATATTCTGTACTGCTGCCTTATCTGCAGGGCAGTCGTGGTGGCGCGTTCTCTTTTTCTTTTTGCAGGTTCTTTTCCGCGTATTACATCCAGTCCCCGGCTGATAAAGGTCTCTTCGCCGTTGTGCAGGGCCAGCCAGCGGAAAAAGTAAAATGCGCATACCAGCAACAGCATCAACACAGCTATTGTCAGCACAGACTGTGTGGTGGCCACATGGTCACCTGTAACAATCACATCCTTGAAGGAATGGCCCATTTCGCCGCCGGAAAGGTGATTTTCCGTAAATTTTACTTCCCCCAGCTTAAACCAGGAAAACAGCGCCATCAACAGCCTTAAAACCACAAGGAAAAGCCATATAAAGCCGTTGAGAACAGGATAGATTATGTTCTGATATACAAAGCCTATTGCCCTGCCAAAAAGCTGTATTGCAAATTTACGGCTCAACAGCCAGCCGGCGCCCAGCACAATTGCAAACAGTACACAGTTTTTGCGCAGATATTGCCTGTCCATATAGACGTCCGGTGGCTGGCGCAGCATTCGCATAAGGAAAATTGATGTCACCACCGAAATAAATGCCATTGGCAGGGAATACTGCACAAGGATGGCATATTTTCTCAGAAAACAGATAATAACCGACGCTATCGGGAAAAACTTTATACTGCCGGAAAACAGTTCCGACTGTCTGTCCCAGGACAGGGTGGTGTTTTCTTTATAAACAAGATAAAGAATATATATTGCAGGGGGCAGAAGGGCAGGTATAAAACTGCCCGGCACAAGCAGGACAGCCACCGGCAACAGCATATATATCCTGCCGCAATTGCGGTTTTGCAGGAATACCATCACGCCGTAACACAGGCTCAGCAGTAAAAACTGTACAGCCTGGGATGAGCCACCCATCATAATCACAACCAGCTCGGATAAAAAGAAATAAACTGACAGGTCTGCCATCATTCTTAATGTATGTATAAAAATCATATGGTAAACTCCTTAACAGTCAGTTACATTCAGTATCAGCTGCCGGCCGTCAGAGGACAGGGCAGGCAGGGCAGAAGTGTCCGGTGTGATTATTATCAGTCCGCGTTCGTTGCCGGTTGCTTTTTGTGCATTGTGCAGCAATACATCACATCCGAAGGCGTGGATATGCATTCCGCGGCCCATTCTTTCCATTATTTTCCGGAAATGGTGCATGCCTATACCGTCGTCCACACTGTGCATATCCCCGGTGCCGCCCAGCATCTGTGCATTGTTGTAAAAACCATAGGAAATCCCCTTTGCTTCCAGATTGCTGCATACACTGCGGGCCACAGAATATGTTTTTTCTATCAGTTGTGCAGATTTTTCCCCTGCCATTTCCACATTCAGCACCACAGACAGCACAGGTTCAATTGTATGGTCGTACTCTTTTACCATCAGCTGCTGCTTGCTGGCAGACTGTTTCCAGGAAATCATTTTCATAGGCTCTCTGCCGGAATATTCACGGAAGCCCACTGTAAGCACCGGGTCTTCATAGATAAAGCGGCGCACAGAGTATTCCCCTATAAATTTGCCCAGCACCTGCTTCACATCGTCAGAACCATAGCTTTTTGGCGCAACAACAACTTCCCTGAAATAAAGTGTTTCCTTTTTCTTCTGTTTCAGCCCCAGAAAGTCGCCGAAATAAAGCACGGGATTTGGCAGATAATACCTTCCGCGGTCAGCAATTGAAACAGGCACTTTGATTTTCACACTCTGGCCGGCTTTCAGCCAGGTGGAAACAGAAATTTCCTGCCCGTCCTTCAGTTTTCTTGTTGCAGTCAGCTTTGCCTGTGATGCCACAGTGAATTCCTTTGGAAAGGCCATATTCACCCTGATGAAATAAACCGGGAAGGATTTTATATTTTTCAGTTCCACAATAATGTTGAACACATCCTCCGGGTCAACCACATTTTCCTCCGGCCAGAAGTTTACTTCCACAGCCTGGGGGCTGTTTTCCAGCACCCAGTCCTGCAGCCACAGCACAATTACAATAAAAATAATAAGAAATGCTATCATGCCATATTCTCCAGGGGAACAGGAACATTTTCAATAATCTTGTTGAGAAATTTGATTGCAGAGGCTGTTTTGCCGCTGTCTCTTGAAATTCTGTGTGCCAGCACAAAAGGTGCCACCTTTTTCACATCTTCCGGTATCACATAGTCGCGGCCGGAAAATGCGGCAGTGACCTGGCTGGCTTTATAAAGGGCAATGGCACCACGGGTGGAAACACCTGTCACAAAATTGTCTTCTGTGCGGGTGCCTTCAATAATATCCATAATATAGTTCAGCACCGGTTCAGAAACTTTTACTTCCTTGAATGCATTGCATACATATGCTGTATCATCGGCAGAAACCACCTGCTGCAGCTGTTCTATCAGCGCTGTTGAATCAGTTCTGCCCAGCACGCTCATTTCCTGCTGTCTTGTCATATACCCCAGGGACAGTCGCATAAAGAAACGGTCCATCTGTGCATCCGGCAGCGGGAATGTGCCATAGGATTCCAGCGGGTTCTGTGTAGCCATAACCATAAACGGCGGCTTCAGCTGGCTGGTCACACCGTCAACTGTAATCTGTTTTTCTTCCATGGCTTCCAGCAGGCTGGACTGTGTACGCGGTGTGGCACGGTTTATTTCGTCAGCCAGAATGATATTGGAAAACAGCGGGCCCGGGCGGAATTCAAATTCCCCGGTTTTCTGATTGTAGAAATTTATACCTGTCAGGTCGCTTGGCAACAGGTCAGGCGTAAACTGTATTCTTCTGAAATCGCCGCCGATTGTTTTTGCGAAAGCACGCAGCAGCATTGTTTTGCCTGTGCCCGGAATATCCTCCAGCAGCACGTGGCCGCCGCACACAAAACAGGTCAGCACAAGAGAAATAATATCATCCTTGCCCACAATAACTTTTGAGCAGTTTTCCACCACTTTATCGTGGTAGTCCACAAATCTGTTTATATCCATATATACTCCTTTATCAATTATAATTGCTTTATATTATAACTTGAAAACGGCAAAATTCATAGTCTTTTACAGACATAAACTCATATTTTATTGTTGCAAAATATTAATTGTGATATAATTATTAAGAAAATTGACAGGAAGGTTAAAAATATGTTTGAAAAATTTTCTGACAGAATTTATATACAGCCGCCGGAACACTATACAGACAGACCAAACACAGGGTTGGTTATTGGTGATAAGTACACTCTTTTATTCGAAGCCGGCAACTCAGCCGCCAATGTGGAACTGCTTAAAGGCAGACTGCAGGTGCAGAACCTGCCGCAGCCGGATTTTGTGGCAATAAGCCACTGGCACTGGGACCACAGCTTTGGTATGCATGCCTGGGCTGTGCCGACTATTGCAGGCAGACAGACCAACGACCGGCTGCTGAAAATGGCAGACTGGAAATGGGACGATGAGTCTATGGACAGACGTGTTGAAAACGGCGAAGATATAGTGTTCTGCAACGAAATGATAAAGCGCGAATATCCGGACCGCAATGAAATAAAGGTTGTGGCTGCTGACATTGCGTTCAGCGGCAGTATGACAATTGACCTTGGCGGCATTGAATGTCAGCTTATCCACGCAAAAGGTCCACATTCCGATGATGCGGTTATCTGCTATATCCCGGACGAAAAGTTTGTTTTCCTTGGAGACAGCAACGGCAAGGACCTGTATGGCAAGCCATGGCATTTTGATATAGAACACGAAGATGATTTTCTTGATGAAACAGCAAAAATCCCTTATGATGAAGATAAGGTAAAAGAATATCTTGCACTGCTGGACACACTTGATTTTGATAAATGTGTGGGTGGTCACGCAGGTGTTATGACAAAGGAAGAACTGTACAGTACTTTCAGATAATTACCGGGGGCAGAGAAATCTGCCCTTTTTGTTTTGTCAATTTTAATGTAATTGTTGAAAACAAATAGTCAGTTTTAACATAGTATTTTTACAGTAAAAATGTTATGATAAATATAACAGCTGCGGCAAAACCCTGCACAGGCGGGGAGTCGGTCTGCCGCACAAAAAACGGAGGAATTTTTTATGATGAAAAAATTGATTGCTCTGGTGCTGTCCCTGGCAATGGTGTTCTCACTGGTTGCATGTGGCGGCGCAGAAACAGCAAAAGAGGATGTTGCCATCCTGTACACCAATGACGTGCACACTTACATTGACGGCCCTCTCAGCTACGATGTAATTGGTGCAATAAAAGCTGAACTGGCAACACAGTACAAAAATGTTCTGCTTGTTGATGCAGGCGACCACGCACAGGGTACTGTATACGGTTCCATGGACTTTGGCAAAACAATCATTGAACTGATGAATGCATCAGGCTATGACCTGGCAACATTGGGCAACCACGAATTTGACTACAGCATGGTTGGCACAATGGACCTTATCAAATGGGCAGAATTCCCATACGTGTCCGCCAACTTCTACAAGCTGGAAAATGGCGAAAGAACAGAAAATGTTCTGGACAGCTACAAAATTTTTGAAATCGGCGGCCATAAACTGGCATTTGTAGGTATCACAACACCTGAATCCTTCACAAAATCCACACCTGCTTACTTCCAGAATGAAGACGGCGAATACATTTACGGTATCTCCGGCGGCGAAAACGGCGAAGACCTGCAGGCAGATGTACAGAAAGCTATTGATGACGCCAAAAAAGCAGGCGCAACAACAGTTATCGGTCTTGGTCACCTTGGTGATGACCCTGCTTCACAGCCTTGGACAAGTGAAGAAACAATTGCTGAAATTTCCGGCCTGTCAGCATTTATCGACGGTCACTCACACTCCACAGTTGAAGGCAAACAGGTTGCTGACAAAGACGGCAACAATGTTCTGCTTACACAGACAGGCGAATACTTTGACCGCATTGGTCTGATGGTTGTTGGCGCAGACGGCACAATCAAAACAGACTTTATCGAATACGAAGAAATCCTTGAAACAGTTAAAGACGAAGAAGGCAATGTTGTTGTTGACGACGATGGCGAAGAAGTGACAGAAGTAGTTGGCTACAAACTGGTAAGCGAACTGTACTCCGGCGCAGAATGGCCTGTACTTGAAGATGTTAAATCCCTCAAAGAAGGCTGGATTGAAAAAATCAACGACGAACTGGGCGCAATCATCGGTAAAACAGCCCTGACACTGGACAACTACGACGCTGAAGGCACACGTCTTGTTCGTAAAGAAGAAACAAACACAGGCGACTTTGCAGCAGATGCACTGTACTACCTGTTTGACGATATGGACCTGGATATTGACGTAGCTATCATGAACGGCGGCGGCGTAAGAAACAAAGCTATCACAGGCGATATCTCCTTCCTTACATGTAAAGAAATCCATACATTCGGCAACGTAGCATGTCTGCAGACAGTTACAGGCCAGCAGGTTCTGGATGCTCTTGAATGGGGCGCACAGAATGTTGGCACAGGCGAAAGCGGCGGTTTCCTGCAGGTTGCCGGTGTAACATACACAATTGATTCTTCCATCCCTACATCTGTTCAGAAAGACGACAAAGGTGTCTGGACAGGCGGCCCAACAGGCGAATACCGTGTAAAAGATGTAAAAGTTTACAACAGAGAAACAAACCAGTACGAAGATCTGGACCTGAACGCACAGTACAATATGGCTGGCAACAGCTACACACTGCGCAGCCTGGGTGACGGCTTCAATATGTTTGACGGTGCTATCAATGTTGTTGACTACGTAATGGTTGACTATATGGTACTGGCAAACTACATCATGGCATTTGAAAACGGTGAAATCGGCGCAACAAACTCCCCACTGCTGGCAGCATATCCAAATATGCTTCTTGACTACGGCACAGTTAACGGCAGCGGCAGAATTGTTGTAAAATAATCTGTTGAACAAAACAATAATAAGCGGCTCATACGAGCCGCTTTTGTTTATGATGCTGTGCCGGGTTTGTCCTGTTGTGACAGGTGAATACCGGACAATATGTGAATTTTTTATGAGATTATTTTGTAACATTTGTGTTATTTCTTGAAAAATCTGTCAGATATATTATAATTGAATCAGTATATTTCAGGAGGTTAAATGAAAATATGTTGATCAGAGTACTGATTGTTTTAATTATCCTGGGCAGCCTGGGCAAGGAGCTTTTTACACTTATCAAAAAGAACCGACCTGCTCCAGCCGGCCAGCAGGGAGAAACCATTGATCTGAATATGACCCGGAACCAGAAGAAAAAACTGGGCGCAGCCGGCAAAATCGGCGCAGTGGCTGTGCTGGCTCTGGTAATGGTGCTGAATTCCATCTACACACTGGACGAAACAGAAGACGCTGTTGTTACCACTTTTGGCGTACCGTCAATAGAGGAAGGCAGTGGTCTGCATTTCAAAATTCCTTTTGTGCAGAAAGTGAACAAAATCAGCACAGAAACACAGGGTATGCGCATCGGATATGACGAATACGGCAACACAATCGAAAACGAAGCATTGATGATTACAAAGGATTTCAACTTTATCAATGTTGATTTTTATCTGGAATGGCAGGTAGTAGACCCTGTTGCATTTGCATATGTGGCAGAAGACCCTGCAACAATGCTTAAAACCCTGGCTATGAGCTATATCCGCGACACCATCGGTTCTTATGGCGTTGACGAAGTTCTTACCACAGGCAAATCCCAGATTCAGTCAGAAATCAGGGAAAAACTGACACATCGTATGGAAGCAGAAGGCGTGGGCATTGCTGTGCGCAATGTGTCCATTCAGGACTGTGACCCGCCTACAGAAGAAGTTATCCGGGCATTCAAAGCTGTTGAAGATGCCAAACAGAACGCAGAAACAGATGTTTACAATGCTACAGCAGACAAAAACAAAAAGATTCTTGCCGCAGAAGCTGAAGCCAACAAAATTCTGGAAACAGCCCGGGCAGAAAAAACAGCCCGTATAAAAGAAGCAGAAGGCGAAGTTGCAAAATTCAATGCAATGTATGAAGAATACATCAAATTCCCGGAAATCACAAAGGAACGTATGTATTATGAAACAATGGAAAAACTTCTGCCGGAAATCAAGGTAATAATTCAGGACGACAGCGGCCAGATTGTAAATGTGCTGTCAAAAGAGTAAGGAGGAAGCTATGAAAAAGAAAATTATTGCAGCCGTACTGGTTGTACTGGCTTTCATCGGTATCTCTGAATCAATGTTTGTCCTGGATAAAGGGGAATATGCCATTGTGCGCCAGTTTGGTGAAGTGGTGGCGGTTCACGAAGAACCGGGTATGAAGTTTAAAATTCCGTTTATCCAGTCAAAGGACACACTGCCAAACAAGGTGCTTATCTATGACCTGCCTGTAAGTGAAGTTATCACAAAGGACAAGCAGACAATGGTGGCAGACTCATTTGCATTGTGGAAAATTTCTGACCCTATCAAATTTATTTCCAGCCTTAACGGCTCTATCACCACAGCCACAGGCCGTATTGAAAACCTGGTTTACAATGCGATGAAAAACGAAATTTCTTCCCGTACACAGGAAGAAGTGGTAAGTGACAGAACAGGCAAGCTGGCACAGGATATCACAGACACAGCCAAACCTAATTTTTCACAGTACGGTATTGAACTGCTCAGCGTTGAAACAAAACACCTTGACCTGCCATATGACAACAAGGAATCTGTTTACAAACGAATGATTGCAGAAAGAAACAACATCTCTGCCACATACACTGCAGAAGGTGAAAAAGAAGCCACAATCATCACCAACGAAGCTTCCAAGGAGGCTGCTGTATTGCTGGCAACAGCCAAAGCACAGGCAGAACAGCTGCGTGCAGAAGGCGAAGCAGAATATATGAAAATCCTTTCCGCAGCCTACAACAATTCATCAAAAGCTGAATTTTATGAATTTGTAAGAAGCCTGGAAGCAGCACAAACAAGCCTTGCACAGAACGGCAATGTGCTGATTCTCAATCAGGACAGCCCGCTGGTGGAACTGTTTTACGGTAAATAATACATAACGGACAGGTATTCCCTGTCCGTTTTTTCATTATTTTCAAAAAATATTCACACAGAATTCAGTTTTACAGGTTATAATATAGCTGAATCAAAACGAAAAGAGGAATATGATTGAAAAAAATAATATCGGTTATTATAGCACTGTCGGTTATCTCCTGTGGCTTTACGGCCTGCGGCCCGCAGCAGCAGTCAGAACCGGGTGAACTTGAAGTAACAGGCATCACACTTTCTGACGATGGTGTGCTGGTGGGGGGCGAAGCAGCCTCCACAGACCCGGAATCAGCAGTATATGTTTCCAACGATATAGTGTTCTACCTTGAAAATCAGGGCAGCGGATACGGCGAAGGTACAGCCGATGAAGAACACTCACAGCAGGAAGCTGACAGACACACAGTCATCAATATTACACAGCCGGGCCATTATATGGTCAGCGGCAGTATTTCCCGTGGCCAGATTGCGGTAAATCTTGGTGATGATGCAAAAAAAGACCCTGATGCTGTTGTAAATATCAGACTTGGCAATGCTGACATTACCTGCACTGTTGCCCCGGCAATCATCTGCTACAATGCATATGAATGCGGCAGCAGTGACACAGAAACAGCCACAAAGGATGTGGATACATCTGCGGCAGGTTTCAATATTATAATTGAAGATGGCTCTGTCAACAATATAAGCGGCAGTCACGTGGCCAAAATTTATGAGCCGGGCACAACCGACAAAATGCATAAATATGATGCGGCTGTAGAATCACTGGTATCATTCAATATTTACGGCAATGATGGCATACTTAATCTTGAATCAGACAATGAAGGCATGGAAACCAAACTGCATATGACAGTAAATGGTGGCAAAATCAATATAAATTCCAGAGACGATGCCCTGAACGCAGGGGAAGATGGCGTCAGCGTGATTACAGTCAATGGCGGTCAGATTCTGGCAAACGCCAACAATGGTGCAGAAGGAGACGGCATAGATTCAAATGGCTGGCTTGTTGTCAATGACGGCTGTGTTTCAGCTTTTGCCAGCGAGAAAAGCATGGACAGCGGTCTGGACAGCGACAACGGCATTTATATAAATGGCGGCACAGTGCTGGCCACAGGCTTTATGTATGACCGGATATCTTCCGAAAGCAGCCAGACATTTATGGTGCTGAATATGGATATGCGGATGTACAGCGAAGATTATATGGTGATGAAATCCTCTGCAGGTGCAGCTGCAGCAGGCTTTAAAAGTACAGCTGACTATAAAGTGATGGTTTACTCATCTCCACTGCTTACGGAGGACGATTATACCATATGTAAGGCAGAAAGTATCACAGGTGAAAGTGTAAACGGCCTGTTTGCAAATATCACAGAAACAACAGGGGAAACCCAGCTGGCACACACCGGCAGCAACAACGGTATGGGCCCGGGCAAAGGCGGCGAAATGCCTGTAAAACCGGACAGAGAAATGCCGCAGGGAGTAAGACCACAGATTGGTGAGGGGGCAGAAATGAAAGATTTTACCCCGCCACAGGGCTTTGGAAAAGCTGAGCCTCCACAGGGGTTCAAAGACAATATGCCGCAGTGGGATATAACCCCGGACGAAAACGGCAGACCAATCGGCTTTGCCGGTGAAGGAGAATCTGATTTTTCCGATATTCCGCAGCGCACAGCCACAGAACCTGTTTTCAGCATAAAAACAGGCGGGAATATGTTCAGCGGAGTGGCACGGTATACAGCCACAGAGCCGGCAGCCTGATTTACAGCATAAAAAAAAACAGACGCAGTTAAAACTGTGTCTGTTTTGCTTTATATCAGTATTTTTTTGCAAATGCGGCCAGCATTGTCAGCCCCATAAAGCCAAAGCTCAGCAGCAGCAATGACAGCAGCGGCAGATGTGCTATTGTCTGTGCCCAGGTGAACATCAGTGCCAGTATTGCACCGATAACCACGCTGGCTACCTGAATCATACTGCACACACCTTCTGCGCTTTTTGCACTTTCTGCACCACAGAAACCGGCAACCAGGGAATGCAGGCTGTCCAGATGTGCCATACAGGCTTCACTTTCGGGTGCATATTCTGTAAACTGTTCCAGAAGGGCAGCTTCCTTCTGATTCAGCACACTTACAAAATCACTTGGAATGTCATACACTTCTTCAATCAGATGTGCATCAATGTTGAAGTCGTTGGATGACAGGATGATGCTTACACCCTTGTCCATCAGCTTGTCCAGATTTTCTTTCACTATTTCATCCGGTCTGTAGCTTACCACAAACATACCGAACAGTTTGCCCCCTACAGCCAGATAAACAGGTTTGCGGCCTTCTTTGGTGAATCGTGCTTCCAGACTCAGCGGTGGCAGGCTTACATCGTATTCTTCCATCAGAGTGCGGTTGCCCACAATCACACGGTTGTTGTTTATCCATGAAACATAACCCTGACATTCAATATATTCACAGCTGTCCAGCGGATAGAGAATGTCTGTCTTGTTTTCGATAACTTCCATGAAAACAGGGCGCATAACATCACATTTGTTTATAAGTACACTTGCAGCATAGATAATGGCCAGGTCAATTCTTTCTTTTTCAAAGGTTTTGATACCGTGAAGAATTACTGTGCCGCGTGGGAACAGGTGTTTGGCGTCAAAGTTTACATGGGTTGTCTTTGACAGCTGGTCAATGCCCTGCCAGCCGTTTACCAGTGCCCCCACTTTTTCAAGATTTTTCTGCATCAGCGCACTTGGCACGCTGTTTACCAGTGTCTGTGACAGCGGAATCTGCAGTGCGCTGGCACCTGCTGCACAGAAAATGGCTGTGGTAAAGTTCTTTGATACCACAAATCCCATTACAAAGCACACCAGTGTTACCGCCCAGCTGAACAGAGCCAGCTTTCTTGAGGTGTAGTCGCTGTTGTGAATGGAAAAACCTGCCTGCACAAAGTTTGTGATGGCACCTGTCTTTCTGGAAACCAGTATCTTAGGCACCTTTTCGTCCAGAGTTCTGGCCAGACGTTTCACAGCATCACTGTCGTTTATGATATAGCCTGCATTTATGCCGTCAGGCACATTTGCAAGAGTAAGGTTTTTGATGATTGTACTTGTGGCAATTTTTTTGCCCATTGCATTGAAGCCCAGTGCAAGGCATATAAATGCACCAAAGATTGTCACTTCTTCTGTGTTGACTGATTTGGAGAACACCACCATAACCAGCAGCTGTACCAGACCCAGCACAGCCCCAAGGCTTGCCAGACTGTCCGGCGCAGGTGCATTTTTAATGGCTGTAAAGCCGGAAATAACTGTAGGCAGGAATGCCACAAAGGCTATGGAGTAAATAACTGTGCAGGCGATGTAGAACAGCAATGGCTGTGCAGCCGGTGCAATAAATGCAGGTACAGGCCATCCGCTGGCTGCTGCCATATTCATATATGCCAGCACACCGCCGCATACAAAGCCCACCAGCATTCTCATTGACAGTGTCTGTCTGAAATCAATCAGCTCGTCCACTATGTCAACGCTTTCGTCTTCATCCTTGTCAAAGAATTCGCTGTTTACAATGTATTCTTCAAATACTTCTTCCTCAGTTTCTTCTTCAACAGCTGTTACAACAGGTGCTGTATCAGCTTGGTCTTCATCTTCTTCATCCTCAAATTCCGGGATGTAGCCTGTCATTTCATCTGTGGCCAGGGCTTCCTGTGCCTGCGCTTCAATCACTGCTGTATAGATGCTGTTTATAATGCTGTTTTCATTTGCAGCAGGCTTTTCAGCTTCTTTTACCGCAACTTCCACAGTATCAGCTTCCTGTGTCGGGTTAATGTCTTCTTCCACAACCGGCTCAGCTTTTCTGACCACAGGAATTTCCTTTGTGATTTCCTGTTTTTCTTCCTGTACAGGGGCAGTCTGCTGTGCCTTTCTGCGCTGTTCCAGTATTCTTTTTGCCAGACTGTCCGGGTCTTTGTCATCACCCAGCACAGCATTCAGGCTGGTTGGTTTTGTGGCAGCCTTCGGTTTTTCCTGTTCAGGCTCTTTTACGGCCACAGCAGTTTTTGCAGGCCGCGGTTCCTGTTCTTCCACCAGAGTTTCGGCATATACATCACTGGCGGTTTTCACAATAGGAATATCCTTTGTGATTTCCTCTTTCCTGGCCTTTTTGCGTTTTTTCTTTTCTTCCTCTTCCTCAAGACTTTCAATGTTGAGGGAAAGACTGTCTGTAATATATTTTCTCTTGAAGAAACCGCCTTTTTTGCGTTTTACCTGCAGTTCACTGGTTTCTTCCGGTGATTTGGTAACGATGACTGACTGTGTGAAAAACTTCATAAAGTTTTCGTCAATATAGTCTTCGCTTTTTTTGCTTACATAATCTGTGTTTTCAAAACTGGCGTCCAGACCGGTTTCCTTTTCTTCGTCATTGCCGCTGTTGATAAACCGTGACAACGTGTTTTTATCCTTTTCAGACATCCGGTTTTCAGCCGCAGGGGTTTGTTTTTCTTCCTGCTGTGGCTGCTGTACAGGCGGCTCTGTTTTCTTTACAGGGGCAGGTTTTGCGGCTGTATTGCCGGACTGTTCCTTGCGCTGTTTTATTTCCGCCAGAATCTTATCAATATCTGTCTGTGGCAAATCCAACCCTCCTTTGCACAGAATTTTTAAATGTTATTTGCCCAGATTTCTCTGACGGCTGATTTCGTACATAATGATACCTGCGGCAACAGATGCATTGAATGAGTCAACATTTGATGCAGCATTGTGCATTGGAATTGACACAACATCGTCACACAGGCTTTTTACCAGCGGCTGCACGCCTTTGCCTTCGCTGCCCACAACCAGTGCGATTGCGCCTGTCAGATTATGTTTGTACAGCGGCTGTGCATTAAGGTCAGCACAGTATACAAACACATTGTTTTCTTTCAGGTTTCTTACAGCCTGTGCAATGTTTGCCACTTTGGCAATAGGCAGATGCATTGATGCACCAGCACTTGTTTTGTGCACCACGCTTGTCACGGAAACACCGCCGCGTTTTGGAATGATAATACCGTGGGCACCCATCAGATAA